>NZ_JAPEMC010000012.1 GCF_026343115.1 Streptomyces sp. NBC_00102 | reverse complement strand
GAAGAGGAACCAGGCCGACTGCTCGCCGTTGTCCTCGTCGCCGTGGTAACCCTGGCCGATCTCGCTGCCCCCGTACAGGCGGCCCAGAACCTCGCGGACCTTCTCCTGCGTCTTGGACGGCTGACCCGCGGCGTCGTACATGTAGGTCACGTGGTGCGCGACCTGGTTGCTGTGGCCGTACTGGCCCATGCGCACGTCACGCGCCTCGGTCATCTCGTGGATGACGCCGCCGTACGAGCCGGTGAACTCCTGGCCCGCGGTCTCCGGGGTGGAGAAGTACGTGTCGAGCTTCTTGGCGAGACCGTCCTGGCCGCCGTACAGGTTCGCGAGACCGCGGGTGTCCTGCACCGCGGTGAAGGCGTAGCCCCAGCCGTCGGTCTCCGTGTAGTCGTAACCCCAGACGCGCGGGTCGTAGCTCTCGGACGGGACACGCCAGCTGCCGTCGGCGTTCTTGCCCTGGAAGAAGCCGGCGTCCTTGTCGAAGAGCTTCACGTAGTTCTGCGCGCGGTTGAGGAAGTAGTCGGACTCTTCCTTGTAGCGCTTGTTCTTCGTCTTCGCGTAGAGCGCCTTGCCCATCTGACCGATGCCGTAGTCGTTGAGGTAACCCTCCAGCGACCAGGAGAGACCCTCGTGCGTCGACGTGTTGGCGTAGCCGGTGAAGACCGAGGTCTCCATGCCCTTGCGCCCGACGCCCGAGGTCGGCGGAACGACGGTGGCGTTCTTGAGCGCCGCCTCGTACGCCGCTTCGGCGTCGAAGTCCACGCCCTTGACGTACGCGTCCGCGAACGCCACGTCGGAGCTGGTGCCGGTCATCAGGTCGGAGTAACCCGGGGACGACCAGCGGGAGATCCAGCCGCCGTCCTTGTACTGCTGGACGAACCCGTCGACCATCTCGCCGGCCTTCTTCGGCGTCAGGAAGGAGTACGCGGGCCATGTCGTGCGGTAGGTGTCCCAGAAGCCGTTGTTGACGTACACCTTGCCCTTGACGAGCTTGGCGCCGGTGTTCGTCGCGGTGTCCGTACCGGTCTTGGCGACGAACGGGCTGGCGTAGGTGCTGACACCCTTGACCTGCTCGAAGCCCGAGTTCGGGTACAGGTACAGCCGGTACATGCTGGAGTACAGCGTGGTCAGCTGGTCCTCGGTGGCACCCTCGACCTCGACCTTGCCCAGGATGTCGTCCCAGGCGTGCTGGGCCTTCTTCTGGACCTGCTCGAAGGAGGTGGAGGCCGGGATCTCCTGGGCGAGGTTGCTCTTCGCCTGGTCGACGCTGATCAGCGAGGTGGCGAGACGGAGCCCGACCTGCTTGTCCTTGCCCGCGTCGAACCGGAAGTACCCGGTCACGTTGTCCCCGCCGCCACCGGTGAGCTTGCCGCTCGCGGTGACCTTCGAGTCGAAGACGCCGTAGACGAACAGCCGGGTGGCTCCCGTGGAGCCGCCGCTCTTCACGTCGGAGTAGCCGGTGAAGGAGCTGGTCTCCGGGTCGAGGGTGAGGCCGCCCAGGTTGTTGACGTTGTCGAACACGATGCTCGCGTCGTCACCGGGGTAGGTGAACCGCATGCGGGCCGCGTGGTCGGTCGGCGTCATCTCGGCCTTGAGGCCGTTCTCGAACTTCACGCCGTAGTACTGCGGCGTCGCCGTCTCGTTCTCGTGACGGAACGGCAGCGCACGCGCGCTCCGCGACGCGTCCGGGGTACCGGAGGCGGCGGACGGCATCAGCTGGAACGTCTGCCGGTCACCCATCCACGGGCTGGGCTCGTGGCTGGCGCTGAACGCCTGGAGGGTGGGCAGGTTGTCCGCGTTGTTACCGCGCGAGTAGTCGTAGATCCAGTCCGTGGAACCGGCGTTGGTGACCGGGGTCCAGAAGTTGAAGCCCTCCGGCACGGCGGTCGCCGGAATGTTGTTGCCGCGCGAGAAGCCGCCGCTGGAGTTGGTGCCGCGGGTCGTCAGCGCGTAGTCCGACAGGTGCGCCTTGGGCTTCGCGGGAGCCTTCGGGGCGATCGATATGTCGTCCAGCCAGCCCTGGAACTGCGAGGGGCCGCTGGAGGAGTCGTACGCCACGAGGATCCGGTCGATGGTCTTGCCCGCGGCGACCGTACCGATGTCCGAGGCGACCTTGTTCCACTGGTTGACGTACAGCCGCTTGGCGTCCGCCTGGCCCTGCGGGGTCAGGGCGCCGCCGTTGGTGTCGGTCGCACCGAGCTTGCTCAGGTAGGTGCCGTCGGTGAACGCGAGGTCCACCGAGACGTGCGTGGCCGGGTAGGCCAGGTCCGTCTTCGTCATCTGCGGGTAGACCAGATACGACAGCTGGGTCGTACGGGTCACCGGCGTGTTGACGTCGAAGACCTTGTTGTACGAGTACGCGCGGCCCTTGTCCTTGTGGGTACCCGCGTAACGCAGCGCCTTGGTGCCGGTGAAGCCCGCACCCGACTTGGCCGTCGGCGAACCGGACGGACCCTTGTCCACGATGGTGCGCATCTCGTCCGGCACCGGGGCGGAGGTGTTGCCGTCCGAGAACTGCACGTCGGCGAGCTGGGTCGCGTCCGGGGCGCCGTTGTTCTTGGTGAACTCCAGGCGGAAGTGCTGGTACGCGGCCGGCTCGGCGATGTCGAACGAGCGGGTCTGGAAGCGCTCGTCGAACTTCTCACCCGTGCGCGTGTCGAGCGTCGTCCACGTCTGGCCGTCGGCCGACCCCTTGAGGACCCAGTCCTGCGGGTCGCGCTCGTCGTGGTCGTTGGCGGACGTCAGCGCGTACGTCGTCACCTTGGTGGCCTCGCTGAGGTCGAACTCGACCCAGCCGGTGGGCTGGAAAGCCAGCCACTTGGTTGCGGAGGAGACGTCGACCAGGTTCTCCTTGACCTCGCCGCCGCCCGTGTTCTCGTTGCTGGCACGGACATCCGTCACCCGGTCGGTGACGTTGCCCGCGATGCCGCCGGAGAATCCGCCGTCGACGCCCTGCGAGAGATCCTTGCCGTCCGGGCCGGTCTCCACGGTGCTGCGCCAGTCGGGCTGCTTCTGGTCGGCCTCGAACGACGAGCTGAACGTCTGGTCGGCCGAGGACCCGTGCGAGCCGTTCTGCGGCACGGCGGCGAGTGAGGGGCTCGCTCCGACCAGTACGAGCGTCGCCGCGAGGGCCGCGACGCTGTGTCTCCGACGCGGACCCGCGTGGAAACGAAGATCAAGTGGTGGCTGCATACCGAGCCATTCCTCCCCGGACGATGGTTGGACAACGTTGTCAAAGTGGGATGCGGAGACCAGTAGGGAGGCAAATGGTGCTGTGTGTCAAGAGTGTTACGTGAGAGTCGCGCGGCGAATCGGCGGCATTCAGGACAACTCGGCGTGCGATCCGGCGCCATCGGCCCGGCGTGCGGCGGCGTGCGCGGTCGACGCGGCTCATCGGGCCGATGGCGCCGGCGGCCGGCGTCGACCGGGGGAGTGGCTTCGGGGCGACGGGTGCCCGGTGCGCCGCCCCCTGACGATCCGTCAGAAGTGGCGCTCCGTCGCGGACGGCCGGTGCGACGGGTGTCGCCGGCACCGGCCGGTTCACGAATGCGGCCGAAAGCGTTGCTTCCGCGAAGAGCGAACCGTCGGGGCCGGCCCGCGGAGAGCCTTTCCGGGCATCCGCGCGCACGGGAACGGGGACCCGGAACAACCGGGTCCCCGTCGGTGTACATGCGGGCCGAAGCGGTGAATGCCCGGCCTGCCGGGTCAGTCCCGGTGCGCCTGCCGGGTCTTGCGCCAGCCGAACGGGCCGGGCAGGTTCATGGAGGTGGTGCGGCGGCCCGAGCTGCTCCTGGTGCGCTTCGGGCCGTGCTTGCCGCCCGTGGTGACGGACCAGGAGTGGCGGTTGATGTTGAGACGCACGCCGGGCAGGATCTGGAAACTCTTCCGAAAAGTGAGCGGCATCGCTGTCTCCTTCTGTCAGGAGTCCGGGGTACTCCTCCGTGTGACATCCGGATAACCCGAGCCGGGGAATGTACACCTCGCAATGAGGTGATGTTCCGTCAGTTCTTGTCGTCCGCACTCGATGTGGAGACGGGGTGGTTGGCCCGTCAGGTGAGCAGCGGGCCGAGGTGGGAGGCGCGCCGGGCCGCGGAGAGCAGTGCGTGGATCTGGGGGCCGGCCTGTTCGAGGCGGGTGATCGGGGTCGCGAAGGGCAGTCGCTCGTCCTGGTGGGTGCCGGGGAACTCCAGCCGCAGCGTCATGCCGTAGCGGTCCATCGCCACCGGGACCGCGCGGAGCATCCCACGCTTCGGGCGGGGGCGTACCAGGCGTACCAGGAGGGGGACCAACTCCTGGTGGCTGTCCATGAGGTGCATCAGCATGCCCGCCTCGCTGGTGGCGGTCGGATCCACCGCCACCTCTTCGAGCTCCTCCAGCGTCACGAAGTACCGGTCCCCGTCGCATTCCAGGACGGCCTGGCCGAACTCCAGGCAGGTCGACCCGGGTGACTCGTCGTCGTAGGGGGCGTTCATGAGGCCGGTGAGAGTGACCCGGGCCCGCAGCCGGTCGCGCACGGAGGTGGGAGCGATGTCGGTGAGCTCCAGGCGTACGGGAAAGCGCGGAGTCGAAGGGGAGAGGGTGCCGTCGTCGGGCGCGTGCAGATGGACGGCCCCCATGGCTCCGCCGTCCTCGTCGAGCCGGTGGACGTCGTGGTGCCCGCCGTCGCTCACCACCGTCATCGACTGGGCGGCCCGGAGGATGGACCGCACGCGCTCGGCAGGGGTCGGCTGGGTGGGGTCGCTGCTGGGTGTGCGCATACCGGTGCTCCTGGGCGGTGGATTCGGGCGGACGTGAACTTAGGTATGCCTAACCTAATCACAAACGGTGTCGTCGTGGTGATGGCGGCACCGTTTCGCCACCCGGCATTCGGACTCCCCGTGTGAAGGACCGCGTCTGGTTGTGGAGGATTAGGGGCGGTGATGGCGGGGCAGGCGGGGTCTGCGCGGTCGGGCGGGAGCCCGTGCCGCGCAAAAGGCCGAGCCGGCCCCGCAAGGGAGGGGCCGGTGGGGTGCGACCTCCCGGGTTTCCGGGTGCGTGCCCCTGGCATGTTTCCCGTCGGGTCCCGAACGGGCGGAGGGTGGTTCGAACCCTCTCCCGGGCGGTGTTCGCACGGGCCAGGACCAAGTGGCATTTGTCGCAAGCCGGTGCCGCCCGGAGCGGCGAAACTATGGCTTACGCTGCGAAGAACGTCCCGTATCAACGGGACGCAACTGGAGGGGATCGCCGTGGTGGCGGAACAAGACATATCGGCGAGGCTCGTCACGCTCCTCACCGAGCAGCGTGAATCGCTGGAGGCCGCCTGGGTGGAGTCGGTCTCGCGCACGCTGCGCGGGCGCGTCTCCCTGGCGGAGCTGGACCGCGAACTGCGTGAGCTGTACACCGCTCTGGTGGAGGCGATGCGCGGGGGCGGCCTGGACGCGCACGCCGAGGAATTCGCAGAGGTCCGCGCGCTCCTGGGCGAGCTCTCGCGCAACCGCGCCCGCCAGGGGTTCACCCCGACGGAGACGGCGACCAGCGTCTTCGCCTGCAAGGAACTCCTCGCGCCGACCGTGGACACATCGGCCGCCGACATCCACGCCTTTCTGCGGTTCGGCAAACTCCTGGACGCCCTCGGCCTGTACACGATCGAGGTCTACTCCAAGGCGCGCGAAGAGATCATCAGCGCCCAGTCCGAACAGCTGATGGAACTCTCCACCCCGGTCGTGAAGCTGTGGGACGGCGTCGTCGCCGTTCCGCTCGTGGGCACCCTCGACTCGGCGCGCACCCAGGTGGTGATGGAGAAGCTGCTGCAGACGCTCGTCGACACCGGCTCCGACCAGGCCATCATCGACATCACCGGTGTCCCCGCGGTGGACACCGAGGTCGCCCAGCACCTGCTCAAGACGGTGGTCGCCGCCCGGCTGATGGGCGCCGAGTGCACCATCTCCGGCATCCGCCCGCAGATCGCCCAGACCATCGTGGCGCTGGGCATCCAGTTCGGCGACATCGTCACGAAGGCGACGCTCGCGGACGCGCTGAAGCACGCGCTGCGCCGGGCCGACAACGGCCTCACCACCTCGGGCGGCCGGGCGTGAGTGAGCGCGTACCCGTACTGAAGATCGGCGAGGTCCTCCTGGTGTCCATCCAGGTGGACCTGGAGGACCAGACCGTCCTCGATCTGCAGGACGACCTCGCCGCCCGCATCGTCGCCACGGGCGCGAGCGGCGTGGTCATCGACATCACCGCGGTGGAGATCGTCGACTCCTTCGTGGGCAGGATGCTGGCCACCACGGCCGCCATCTCGCGGATGCTCGACGCGGAGACCGTCGTCGTGGGCATGCGGCCCGCCGTCGCCATCACCCTGGTCGAGCTGGGACTGTCCCTCGGCGGCGTGCGCACGGCCCTGACTCTGGAGAAGGGGCTGGACATCCTGGCCCGCTCGGACCACCGCCGTCCGGCACGGCCGTGAGCGGGCTCCCGTCCGTTCCGGAGGGCGAGCACGAGACGGTCCCGGTCGCGTCGAACGACGACGTGGTCCGCGCCCGCCAGCTCGTGCGCACCCTCGCCCAGCGGTGCAAGCTGTCGCTGGTCGACCAGACCAAGCTGGTCACGGCGGCCAGTGAACTCGCCCGCAACACCCTGGTGTACGGCGGTGGCGGAGTCATGCGCACCGGCCTGGTCCGCCGCAACGGCCGCCTCGGCGTGACCGCCGTCTTCGAGGACTCCGGGCCGGGCATTCCCGACCTGGACCTCGCACTCACCGACGGATGGACCTCCGGCGGCGGTCTCGGCCTCGGCCTCAGCGGAGCACGCCGACTGGTCGACGACTTCACCCTGGACACCGAGGTCGGCCGCGGCACCCAGATCGCGGTGACCAAATGGGCGCGCTGACCCTGCCGATGCTGGACTCGCAGGACATCGCCTGGTTCCGCGACCCTCACTCCCTGCCGGCCGCCGCGAGAGGAGCCGCGTCCGCCCTGGCGCGGCGGCTCGGCTTCGACGAGCAGCGCTGCGCCGAGGTCGCCCTCGCGGTGAGCGAGGCGGCGACCAACCTGGACAGGCACGCCGTGGACGGCACCCTGCTGCTGCGCGCGGTACGTACGGCGAACGACGCGGGCGTCGAAATCGTCACCATCGACGCGGGTCCGGGCATGGCCGACGTGAGCCATTCGCTGACCGACGGCGTGTCCTCGGCCGGCACGCTCGGCATCGGACTCGGCGCGATCACACGCCTCGCCGACTCCGTGGACATCCACTCCGTGCCGGGACGCGGAACCGTGCTGGCCGCCCGCTTCTGGACGAAGGACGCGGCCGGGCGCGCCCGGACCGCGGGTGAGCCCGTCGTCGCCGGGCTCACCCGGCCCATCACCGGCGAAGAGGCGTGCGGGGACGCCTGGGCGGCCCGGCCCGTCGGAGTCCGTGTTCCGGAGCCGCGGCCGGCACGGCGAACCGCCGGACGGGAGGTGCCCGACGCCCTCGACTGGTCCGCGCTGACCGGATTCGGCAGGTCCCGCACCGACCTCCCGACGGCGCCCGCGACGCCACGCGTGCCGAAGGACGGAGAGCAGGGGATCGACCCGTCGTCGGACGATCCCGCGCTGCTGCTCATGTTCTGCGACGGCCTCGGCCACGGGCCGCTGGCCGGCCGGGCGGCCGACGCCGCCGTCACCGCTTTCAGGGACGGCCGCGCGCAGTCCCCGGACGGCGTGATCCGGGAGATCCACACGGCGCTGCGCGGCGGACGCGGGGGAGCGGTCGCCGTCGTGCGCATCACGCCCGGTGCGCGCACC
>NZ_JAPEMC010000011.1 GCF_026343115.1 Streptomyces sp. NBC_00102 | reverse complement strand
GTGTTGACGTGCAGGGCGTCCTTGGCACGGGTCAGACTGGTGCCCGCCTCGAAGTAGGCGGCGAGGGTGCGGACCAGCTCGGTGCCGCGCCGGGCGTCGTAGTCGAGGAGCGGGCCGAGCGTGGCGCGGACGAACCCGCCGACGTCCCGCGCATCTCCCAACAGCACGCCCAGGAAGCCAAGTTGATGAGCGGATGCACCTTCGCCCTGTCGGCCCAGAACGTGCAGGGCACGCAGACAGCGCACCGCCTCCGCGTGGGCGGCCGCGAGGGCCGCCGGACCCGTGGCCGGACCCGCGGCGGCCACGGTGACCGGAGCCCCGGTGAGATGGCCCAGCTGGGCGGCGGCCGCGCGCGCCGCCCGCTCCGGGGCCCGGTGCTCGTCGGCGGTCACCAACAGCACCACCGCACCGGCGTGTTCGGCGCTCGCGCTGCCGCCCGGAGAGCCGAAGAGATGGCGTACGACGGCCGAACCCAGCCGGTCCCTGGCCTCCGGCACCGTGTCGGCGACGAGCACCAGACGCGGCTGGTCGAGGTCCACGCCCAGCCTCCGGCCCCGCTCGGCCAGCAGCGCCGGATTGCGGCCCGCGTCGGTGAGCAGGTCGGTGACGAGCTCCCCCCGCACCCGGTTCTCCGTCTCCGCGACAGTGCGCCGCAGCAGCATGAGCAGACCGGTGACGACCCCTGCGCGTTCGAACATTCGCCGGTCGGAGTCCTCCAGCGCGTCCCGCCGGTGCAGCACCATGATGGCGAGCAACTCCTGCCCCGCCAGAACGGCGCAGATCCACCGCCCCGAGCGGGCCACCGCGCGGGCCGCGGCCCGCGACTCCTCGGCGGCGGTGACCAGCCACCCCGCGTCCATCGAGTCGGCGGCGAAGGGACCGCCGTCGTGCCGGACGGCGGCGAGCGGGCGGCCCGCCGGATCGTGGACGGTGAGCGCACCGTCGAGCAGACCCGCGACGGCGGCCGCCACGTCCCGGACGTCCCCGCCGCGCAGCACCAGGTCGGTGAGCCGGTCGTGCGCCTCCTCGGCCCGCTGCACGGCCGCCGAGTGGGCCCGCACCAGCGCGTTCACCTCCGCGAGTTCGGCGAGCGCGGCCCGGGTGTCGTGCAGGGCCCGCGCCGTGTCGATGGCGATCGCGGCGTGCGCGGCCAGCGACGAGAGCAGCGCCACCTCGTCCGGGCCGAACGCGCGGGGGGAACGGTCGGCGGCGAACAGCACCCCGATCACCTTGCGGTCTTCGCCGTGCACCGAGCCGAGCAGCAGCGGCACCCCGAGGATGGCGACGAGACCTTCCTCGAACACACCCGCGTTGATGTTGCGGGTGTGCCGGAACCGGTCGTCGGTGCGGTAGTCCGGGGTCGCGTACGGACGGGTGGTCTGCGCGACGAGACCGCCGAGCCCTTCGCCGAGTTCGAGCCGGAGGTTCTGGAAGACCGGTGACACCGACCCGTCCGTGACCCGCATGTAGGTGTCCCCGGCCTCCTCGTCCGGCAGCGTCAGATAGGCCGTGTCCGTGCCGAGCAGCATCCTGGCCCGCCGGACGATCGCCTTCAGCACCTCGTCGAGATCCCGGGAGGCGGCGAGGTCGCCCGCCGTGTCGAAGAGGGCGGTCAGTTCGAGCTCACGGCGGCGGTGCGCGCGCAGCGAACCGCGTACCCGCAAGGCGGTGGCCACCGCCCGCTCGGTCTCCGCGAGGTCGGCGCCGCCGACCCCCGCCCCGCGGGCCTCCCCGGTGACCGCGCCCAACGCCTCGGCGGGAGCGTCCTCGGCCAGCATCTCCAGCAGCCGGCGCAGATGAGGCGCGGCCGAGGATTCCGCCGCACGAGCGGCACCGGGGCGCGGGGGAGGGGAGGCGTCGGCTCCGGGCCGTGGCGCGCCCGTCGCTGCCGTGCTGGTGTCCATCTCGGCCTCCCTGCCGTTCCCCCTTGCCGTACCCCCGCCCGTCCCGCCGGTCACCGGGCCGCGGCGGGACCGGTACGGCACGCGGGGGAGGGGCGGGGTGGGGCCACGCCGGTCGGGTGCGCGTCCCGTGATGCGCACACCCTGCCAGCCCGGACCGCCCACGTCACCCCTTGTGAACTGGCCTTTCCCCGGCGGCCGATCGCGCGCCGCGACACCGGCCGCGGCTTTTGCCTAACGGGCCGTCCACGCCCCGTCCATCGGCAACGACGCCCCGCTCACCGACCCGGCGTACGGTCCGCACAGCCAGAGCACGGTCGCACCGACCTCCTCCGGCTCGATCAGGCGCTTGACGGCACTGCGCTCCAGCAGCACCCGCTCCAGCACCTCCTCCGGCCCGATGCCGTGCGCACGGGCCTGATCGGCGATCTGGCCCTCCACCAGCGGGGTGCGCACGTACCCGGGGTTCACGCAATTGCTCGTCACCCCGTGCGGGGCACCCTCCAGGGCGACGACCTTGCTCAGGCCCTCCAGGCCGTGCTTGGCGGCCACGTACGCGGACTTGAAGGGGCTGGCCCGCAGACCGTGCACCGAGGAGATGTTGACGACCCGCCCCCAGCCGCGCTCGTACATGCCCGGCAGGGCGCGGCGCAGGATGCGGAACGGGGCCTCCAGCATGACCCGTTGGATCAGCGTGAACCGGTCCGGGGGGAACTCGTGCACCGGGGCGACGTGCTGGAGACCGGCGTTGTTGACGACGATGTCCACCGTGCCGACGGCCAGCGCGTCCACCTGCTCCGGGTCGGACAGATCGGCGGTCACCGCGGTCCCGCCGACCAGCCGGGCCACCTCACGGGCCCCTTCTGCGGCGATGTCCACCACGAGAACGTGCGCCCCGGCCGAGGCCAGCGCCACCGCGCAGGCCCGGCCGATGCCGCTCGCGGCTCCCGTGACGAGTGCCGTACGGCCGGTCAGGAAGCGCCCGTCCGGCACGTCCGGCGGGGTGGGACCGGTGGACGTGCCGGACCCGCCCGGTCCGGCGTCGCCGGACGGGGGCGGTGGGGCCGTGGGGCCGGCCGCGGGTCTCGAAATGCTCTCCATGGGCGTCACGGTAGGAAGGCCGGCCGGCTGCTCACACGTGGGCGGCCCACACAGTTCGCTCCTCCGTCATGGTGTCCCGTCCCATGGGTCCCCGCCGGACCGTGCCCGTGCCGCCCGGGTGGCGTGCCGTGCCCACCCCGGGCTGCCCGTGGTGGAAGGACCCGTACACGCCACCGGCCCGGACAACGGTCCGCGCGCACACTTCCCAGGGTTCCGGATGGGGCGCGTCCACATGTCGGGCCCCCCGCGCCGCGCCTAACGTCCCCCCTCGGCAGACGGCCGGCGCCCTCCGGGGCCCTCCCCGCCGGCACCGGGCGGGACCCCGGTACCGGCGGTCCGCCCGCCGCACCGACCGCCCAGAGCCGCATCGCCCGGTCATCCCGGCGACGGCTCGCGCACCCCCGGAGGTACTCCGTGCGCCGTCCCACCCCTCTCGGCCGCCTCGCGCGGCGGATCGGACGCTTCGCCGTCTCCGGTCTGCTCCTCGCGGCAGCCGGCACCACCGTCCTCGCCCAGCCCGCCGCCGCCGCGGGCGGCCTGACACCGGTCACCGGCTTCGGCTCCAACCCGGGCAACCTCTCGATGTACACCTACGTACCGGCCCAACTGCGGCCCGGCGCGCCCCTCGTGATGGCACTGCACGGCTGCGCCCAGACCGCCAACGACTACTACGCCAACAGCGGCTGGACGAAGCTGGCCGACGCGTACGGCTTCGCCGTGGTGTTCCCGCAGACCAGCTCGGCGAACAACTCCCTCTCCTGCTTCACCTGGTTCAGCCCCTCGGACACCTCGCGCGGCCAGGGCGAGGCGGCCTCCCTCGCCCAGATGGTCACCAAGGCCGAGTCGCTGTACGGCTCGGACGCGGACCGGGTGTACGTCACCGGGCTGTCGGCCGGCGGCGGCATGGCGGCGAACATGCTCGCCGCGTACCCGGACCTCTTCGCGGGCGGCTCCATCGCCTCCGGCCTGCCCGCCCAGTGCGCGACGAGCCAGACCGCCGCCTCCACCTGCCAGTACGGCAGTCTCAACCTCACCCCGGCCCAGTGGGGCGACAAGGTCCGCGCCCAGTACCCCGGTTACGCGGGACCGTGGCCGCGCGTCGCGATCTGGCAGGGCACGTCCGACTACACCGTCTACCCGGTCAACGCGACCGAGCTGCGCGACCAGTGGACCAACGTCCACGGCGTCTCCCAGACCCCCTCCAGCACCACGACCCTCTCCGGCAGCACCACGCTGACCAGCTACGACGACGCCTCGGGGAAGCCCGCCGTGCAGCTGTACCAGATCAGCGGGATGGGCCACGGCCTCGCCGTCGACCCGGGCTCCGGCGCCGGACAGTGCGGCACCGCCGCCGCGTACTTCCTCGACACCATCTGCTCCAGCTACTACACGGCCACGTTCTGGGGACTCGACCAGCAGGGCGGCGGCGGAACCGACCCGGGCCAGGGTGGCGAGAAGCTGCCCGCACCCACCGGACTCGCGGCCGGCACGACCACCGACACCTCGGTCCCCCTGACCTGGTCCGCCGTCCAGGGCGCCGCCTCGTACCGCGTCCACCGGGGCGGTACACAGGTCGGCACGCCCACCGCGACCGCCTTCACGGACACCGGGCTGACGGCGGCCACCTCCTACACGTACACCGTCGCCGCGGTCGCCGCCGACGGCACGGTCGGCACTGCCTCCGCAGCGGTCACCGCCACCACCTCCGGCTACACCGCGACCTGCACCACGGCCAGCAACTACGCCCACGTGACGGCGGGCCGGGCCCACACCAGCGGCGGGTACACCTACGCCAACGGCTCGAACCAGAACATGGGGCTGTACAACCTCTTCGTCACCCACACCCTGAAGCAGACGGCACCGGGCACCTACGTCATCGCCGACTCCGGCTGCTGACCCGGCGCGCTCGCCGGCCGGCCTCCCCGCCCCGGTACCCGAGGCCCGGGGCGGTCAGCCGGACGGGCGCGTCGCCCGCTCCAGCTCCGCCAGCACGGAACGGTAAGGGTGCCCGGTGGCCCGCTCCATGCCGATCTCGCACATCCGGTTCGCCGAGACGTAGACGTCGTGGTCACGCGCACCGACCTCGGCGGCCTCCTTGGCCGTCGCCGAAGCGGTCAGCTCCTCGTGCAGCATCCCGCGGTCTCCGGCGAACCCGCAGCACTTCGCGTCGTCCGGCAGGAACACCTCCTCCGCGCAGGCCCCGGCGAGCGTACGCAGCCGGTCCACCAGCTCCAGATGCTCCATCGAACACGTCGGATGCACCACGGCCGAACCGGCCCTGCGCTCCACCGTGAGCCGCGGGAGCAGTTCGTCGGCGGCCCAGGCCAGGGAGTCCACCACCGTCAACTCCCGGTGCAGGGCACGATTGTCGTCGGTGAGGTAGGGGACGACCTCCCGCGCGATGCCGAGGGTGCAGGAGGTGGCGTCGACCACCAACGGCAGAGCACCGCCGCCGGTCCACCCCCATGCCGCCTCCACGACGCGGTTGGCCATCACGGCGTTGGCCGCGTCGTACCCCTTGGAGTGCCAGATCGTCGCGCAACAGGTCCCGGCCACGTCGCCCGGAATCCACACCGGCCTGCCCGCACGGGAGGAGAGGGCCACGACGGAGTGCGCGAGCGACGGCTCACGGTCCCCGGCGGGGCCGGCGAAGATCCGGTTCACGCACGCCGGGAAGTACACCGCGTGAGCCCCGGCGCGCGAGGTGGCCGGGAGCCGGCGGGAGGCTGCCGGAGGGATCTCCGGCAGCCACTCGGGCACCAGGTCCGGGCGGACCGCCTTGCGGGCGAGCCGGGTCACCGCCGTCAGCAGCGGGTCCCGCACCCGGTCGCCGAGCCCGTCCGCCACGGCCACGGCGAGCCGGGCGGCTGACTCCACCACCCGGAAGTGCCGTGCGGTGAGCACCGCGATCCGCTCCTCGCGGGGCGAATGCCGCAGCGAGCGGAAGCCCTTCATCATCGCGCCGGTGTCGATGCCGACGGGACACGCCAGCATGCAGGTGGAGTCGCCCGCACAGGTGTCGACCGCGTCGTAGCCGTACGCGTCCAGCAGGGCGTCCTCGACCGGGGAACCGTCCGGCTGCCGCAGCATCTCCCGCCGCAGCACGATCCGCTGACGCGGCGTGGTGGTGAGGTCCCCACTGGGGCAGGTCGGCTCGCAGAAGCCGCACTCGATGCACGGGTCGGCGACCGCCTCCACGGAGGGGATCGTCTTCAGGCCGCGCAGATGCGCGCGGGGATCGCGGTCGAGCACCACCCGGGGTGCCAGCACCCCGGCAGGATCGATCAGCCGCTTCGTACGCCACATCAGCTCCGTCGCCCGAGGGCCCCATTCGCGCTCCAGGAAGGGCGCGATGTTGCGGCCGGTGGCGTGCTCGGCCTTCAGCGAACCGTCGAACCGGTCCACCACCAGCGTGCAGAACCCGTCCATGAACGCGGCGTACCGCTCGACGTCGGCGGGAACCCCCGCGTCGAAGGCGAGGAGGAAGTGGAGGTTGCCGTGCGCCGCGTGACCGGCCACCGCCGCGTCGAAACCGTGGCGCGCCTGGAGCTCCAGCAGTGCCTCGCAGGCCTGTGCCAACCGGGACGGCGGGACCGCGAAGTCCTCCGTGATCAACGTCGTACCGGCGGGGCGCGAGCCGCCCACGGCGGTCACGAACGCCTTGCGCGCCTTCCAGTACCCGTTGATCGTCCCCGGGTCCCGGGTGAACTCGTTGGTGACCGACGCCGCCGGGGCGACCAGGGCAAGCCCCGCCACCACTTCGGCCGCCGCGCGCTCGTACGCCTGCCGCGCCGCCTCGTCCGGGGCCCGGAACTCGACCAGCAGGGCCGCCGTCTCCCGGGGGAGCGCCGCCCAGTCGGCCGGTACGCCCCGCACACTGACCGAGGCGCGCAGGGTGTTGCCGTCCATCAGTTCCACGGCGAGGGCGCCGGCCGCGTTGAACAACGGCACGGCGGCGGCAGCGGCGGTGAGCGAGGGGAAGAAGAGCAGCGCCGTGGAGGTGTGCCGGTCGAGCGGCAACGTGTCGAAGACGACCTCCGAGAGGAAACCGAAGGTCCCCTCGGAGCCGACCATCAGCCCCCGCAGGATCTCCACCGGCGTCGCGCCGTCCAGGAACGCGTCCAGGCGGTAGCCGTTGGTGTTCTTGATCTCGTACTTGGCACGGATGCGTGCGGTCAGCGCCTCGTCCGCCCCGATCTCCGCCTTCAGCGCCATCAGGCCCTCGCACAGACGCGGCTCCGCGTGCGCGAGGAGCTCGTCGGCGGCCGGGTCGGCGGTGTCGACCATCGTGCCGCTCGGCAGGACGAAAGTGAGGGAGGCGACCGTCCGGTAGGAGTTCCGGGTGGTGCCCGCGGTCATCCCGGAGGCGTTGTTGGCGACGACCCCGCCGACCGTGCAGGCGATCGCGCTCGCCGGGTCGGGGCCGAGCACCCTGCCGTACCGGGCGAGCGTGGCGTTGGCCCGCGCGATCGTGGTGCCGGGGCGGATCCTGGCCCGCGCACCGCCGTCCAGGACGGTCACACCCGACCAGTGGCGGCGCACGTCGACGAGGATGTCCTCGCCCTGGGCCTGGCCGTTCAGACTCGTGCCGGCGGCACGGAAGACGACGTTCCGCCCCTTGCCGTGCGCATACGACAACACCGCGGAGATGTCGTCCACGTCCTCCGCGACCACCACGACCCGGGGCAGGAAGCGGTACGGACTGGCGTCGGAGGCGTACTTCACCAGGTCGGAGACCTTCCAGAGCACCTTCCCCGCGCCCAGCAGCGCGATCAGCTCCGAGCGCAGGGGTTCGGGGGTGCCCGCCGCACTCCGGTCGGAGACGCGGTCGGGCGCCGCCCCCCGCGTCCCGCCCGGGCGCAGGGCCTCCGGCTTCGGCTCCAGCAACGGCAGCTCCGGCAATTCCGGCATCACAGCATCCCCTCGGACGGCCGGACGCGGTCCTCCCGCGCCCGGGCGCGAGGGCTCAGCAGCGGCGCCCCGGCAACCCGTCGACGAGGGCGGCCAGCAGCCCGCCGAGCACCTCGCGCTGATCGGCGCTCAACGGTGCCAGGATCTCCTCCGCGGCGGCCCGGCGCGCGTCGCGCAGCGAGCCGAGAGTGGACCGCCCCGTGTCGGTGATCTCGATGCGCACCACCCGCCGGTTCGCCGGATCGGGCGCCCTGCGCACCTGACCGCCCGCCTCCAGGCCGTCCACCAGGCTGGTCACGGCGCGCGGGACCACGTCCAGCCGCTGCGCCAGATCGGCCATCCGGGGCGGGGAGTCGTACTGCGCGACCGCGCGCAGCAGCCGGAACTGCGCGGGTGTGATGCCGATCGGCTCCAGCTGGCGGCTCTGGATGCGGTGGAGCCGTCGGGTGAGCCGCAGGAGCTGTTCGGCGAGATGACCGTCGGAATCGGGGGAGTCCATGACGGAACAATATCAGGACCTGGTTCATTGTGAGTATAGGTAACAATGGGGTACGCTCTTCATGGCTCGGACCGCCGAGCCTTCCCCGGATCCTCGCGGTCCCGTACCGCCTCGCTCGCTCCACGCCCTCCGCCGCACCCGTGCGTGCCCCGTGCCCGATGCACGCACACGCCCGTCACGCACTCGCCCGTCACGCACTGCACGCCACGCACTCGCCCGTCACGCACTGCACGCCACGCACTGCACGCCACACGCATGCACGCCGCGCCCGCCAACGCACGCACGCCCCGCACGTCGACGCACGCCATGCACCCCATGAAGGAGCCCATGAAACCCGACGAACCCACCTGGACGCCCCCACCCAAGGACGGCACTCAGCCGCCCGCCGAGGTGCGCCGCATCCTCCGCCTCTTCCGCCCCTACCGCGGTCGCCTCGCGCTGGTCGGGCTGCTGGTCGGCGCCTCCTCCCTGGTGTCGGTAGCCTCCCCCTTCCTGCTCCGCGAGATCCTCGACACCGCCATACCGCAGGGGCGCACCGGCCTGCTCACGCTGCTCGCGCTCGGAATGATCGCCACCGCGGTGATGAACAGCGTCTTCGGCGTTCTCCAGACCCTCATCTCCACCACGGTCGGCCAGCGCGTCATGCACGACCTGCGCACCGGCGTCTACTCCCAGCTCCAGCGGATGCCCCTGGCCTTCTTCACCAGGACGCGCACCGGCGAGGTGCAGTCACGCATCGCCAACGACATCGGCGGAATGCAGGCGACCGTCACCTCCACCGCCACCTCCCTGGTCTCGAACCTCACCTCCGTGGTCGCCACCGTGGTCGCGATGCTCGCGCTCGACTGGCGGCTCACCCTCGTCTCCCTGCTCCTGATGCCCGTCTTCGTCTGGGTCAGCCGCCGCGTCGGAAGCGAGCGGAAGAAGATCACCACCCAGCGGCAGCGGCAGATGGCAGCGATGGCGGCGACCGTCACCGAATCCCTCTCCGTCAGCGGCATCCTGCTCGGCCGCACGATGGGCCGTTCCGACTCGCTGATCAAGGGTTTCGCCGAGGAGTCGGAGCGGCTGGTGGACCTCGAAGTCCGCTCCAACATGGCGGGACGCTGGCGCATGTCGACCATCGGCATCGTCATGGCCGCCATGCCCGCGGTCATCTACTGGGCCGCCGGTCTGACGCTGAGCGCCGGCAGTACGGCCGTCTCCATCGGCACGCTCGTCGCCTTCGTCTCCCTCCAGCAGGGCCTCTTCCGGCCCGCGGTGAGCCTGCTCGCCACAGGCGTCCAGATGCAGACCTCCCTCGCGCTCTTCCAGCGCATCTTCGAGTACCTGGACCTCGAGGTCGACATCACCGAGTCCGCGAACCCCGTGCGGCTGGACCACATCCGCGGAGAGGTCACCTTCGAACACGTGGGCTTCCACTACGACGAGAAGAGCGGCCCCACCCTCGACGACATCGACGTGAAGGTGCCGGCGGGCAGCAGCCTCGCGGTGGTCGGTCCCACCGGATCGGGCAAATCCACCCTGAGCTACCTGGTGCCCCGGCTGTACGACGTCACCGCCGGCCGCGTGACGATCGACGGGGTCGACGTACGGGACCTCGACTTCGACTCCCTCGCGAGAGCGGTCGGCGTGGTCTCGCAGGAGACGTACCTCTTCCATGCCTCGGTCGCCGAGAACCTCCGCTTCGCCAAGCCCGACGCCACCGACGAGGAGATCGAGGCGGCGGCACGCGCCGCGCAGATCCACGACCACATCGCGTCACTCCCCGACGGCTACGACACCCTCGTCGGCGAGCGCGGCTACCGCTTCTCCGGTGGTGAGAAACAGCGCCTCGCCATCGCCCGCACGATCCTGCGCGACCCCCCGATCCTGGTGCTCGACGAGGCGACCAGCGCCCTCGACACCCGTACGGAGCACGCCGTCCAGGAGGCGATCGACGCCCTCTCGGCAGGCCGCACCACGCTCACCATCGCGCACCGCCTCTCCACCATCCGGGACGCCGACCAGATCGTCGTATTGGAGGGTGGCCGGACGGTCGAGCGGGGCACGCACCAGGAACTCCTCGCACGCGACGGCCGCTACGCCGGCCTCATCCGCCGGGACACTCGACTGGCACCCGCGGCGGGCTGACCGTCCGTGCCGGGTACCGGCGCCCTGGGCCGCCGGGCCGCCGAGCCGACCGTCCGCGCCGGCTCCCGACGCCCCCGGGCCGCCGGGCTGCGGCGGCCCGTCACCCGGCCGCAGGGTTACCGGGTGTCGAGCGCCGATCCCACCGACCCGGGGCATTTGTACGGTTATCGTGCTCGCATGGTGAACGAGCCCGGTACTTTCCCGTACCGCCGGAGGCTGCGCCCCACCCGGCGGGGCAAGGCGATGCTGCTCCTCGGGGGCGCTCTCGTGGCCGCCGCCACGATCGCGGCCCCGCTGCTGGTCCTCGAGGACGGCCCGGAGATGAGCATGGAGGAGGCCGTCTCCTCCTCGCTGGTCATCCCCGAGGGATGGCGTGCGGGCCAGATCTACACGGCCATCGACCAGGCGCTCGACGTCCCTCCGGGGACCACCGAGAAGGCGATGCCCGAGGCACGACTGCCGCTGCCCCCGGCCGCCCACGGCAATCCGGAGGGGTATCTCTTTCCGGCCACCTATCCCATCCGCTCCGACACGACCCCCGGAAGCCTGCTCCGCTACATGGTGGAAACGGCCTCCCAGCGGTTCGGCGACGACCGGATCGCCGCCGGAGCGCCGCGCAACGGCATCTCCGCCTACCAGGCGGTGACGCTCGCCAGCGTCATCCAGGCAGAGGCGGACACCGCCTCCGACATGGGAAAAGTGGGCCGGGTCGTCTACAACCGCCTGCACCGGGACATGCCCCTGCAGATGGACTCGACGCTCAACTACGCCCTGCGGCGCTCCACGCTGGACACCACCACCGAGGACACCCGCATCGACAGCCCGTACAACACCTACCGGCGCAAAGGGCTGCCGCCCACCCCGATCGGCAACCCCGGCGAAGAGGCGATGCGTGCCGCCATCGGCCCCACCGCGGGCCCGTGGCTGTACTTCGTCACGGTCGGACCGGGGGACACCCGCTTCACCGAGAGCTACCAAGCGCATACGCGGAACGTCGCCGAGTTCAACCGGAACCGGGAGAGCGCCGCACCCGCCGGATGACGACGGGCGGCGGGCGGTCCGGGCGGTTCGTTGCGGCCTTGCGGTGCGCCCGGTCCGGACCGTTCGTGCGGTGCGCGCGGTCCGGGCGGTTCAGACGGGGGCCGGGGAGCAGGCCGCGACGGGCGCCGCGGCGGGGGTCCCCGCCAGCAGTCGCACGACCGAACGCACCGCGGCGCGACCGGCGCGGTTGGCCCCGACGGTGCTCGCGGAGGGGCCGTAGCCGACGAGGTGGACGCGCCCGTCCCGTACCGCGCGGGTGTTCTCCACCCGGATGCCGCCACCGGGCTCCCGCAGCTTCAGCGGTGCCAAGTGGTCGACGGCGGGCCGGAATCCGGTCGCCCAGAGAATCACGTCGGCGTCGACCTCGGTGCTTCGCCCGCCGTCCCGGGGGCGGTCCCAGGCCACCCCGGTCGGGGTGATCCGGTCGAACATCGGCAGCCGGTCGAGAATCCCCCGCGCCCGCGCGTCGCGGACCGCGTCGTTGAGAGGCAGCCCGGTCACGCTCACCACGCTCCCGGGCGCCAGCCCTTGCCGCACCCGCTCCTCCACCAACGCGACGGCGGCACGACCTTGTTCGGGCCCGAACGGTCCCTCGCGGAAAACGGGCTCGCGCCGGGTCACCCAGTACGTGGCCGCCGCGACATCGGCGATCTCCATCAGATGCTGCGTACCGGAAGCCCCGCCACCGACCACCACCACCCGAAGCCCCGCGAAAGCTTCCGGCCCCGGGTAGCCGGCCGTGTGGAGCTGCCGCCCGAGGAAGGTCTCCTGCCCCGGGTAGCGAGGCCAGAACGGCCGGTCCCAGGTGCCGGTCGCGTTGATCAACGCCCGCGTCGCGTACGCCCCCTCGGTCGTCTCGACCACCAGCCGCCCCTTTTGCTCCCCGCCTCCCTCCCGGACCGCCGTCACGTCTACCGGCCGGTGCACCCGGAGGTCGAAGCGCCGCTCGTACGTGTCGAAGTACGCGCCGATCACCTCGGCGGAGGGCAGATCCGGGTCGGCGCCGGTCAGTTCCATGCCCGGCAGCGAGTGCATCCCGTGCACCTTGCCGTACGTCAGCGAAGGCCAGCGGAACTGCCATGCGCCACCCGGGCGCGGCGCGTGGTCGAGCACCACGAAATCACGGTCCGGCTCCATGCCGACCCGCGCCAGATGATGGGCGGCGGCCAGTCCGGCCTGCCCCGCACCGATCACCACCACGTCCGTCGCCCGCACCGTCCCGGAATCGTTCACGCTTCTACCAACTGCGGAAGCATGCGTCCTCTTCCCCCGCGATCCCTTTTCCCGCTCCCGGGCAGGTAGAGGCCGACGGGCCGCCGGGGCCGCCGACCTCCACTCGCCGTCCGGAGGCCCGTGGCGGGAAGATGGCGCCATGCCTGATTCCTTCACCACGCACGTCCTGCACCTCACCACCGGGAGCACGGAGACGGTCACCGACCTCACCCACGACTGCCAGCAGTTCCTCTCCCGCGCCGCCGCCGGCCGCGACGGGCTGCTCAACATCTTCGTCCCCCACGCGACGGCCGGGATCGCCGTACTGGAGACCGGGGCCGGCAGCGACGACGACCTGCTGGCCACCCTGCACACCCTGCTCCCCGCCGACGACCGCTGGCAGCACCGCCACGGCACCCCCGGCCACGGCCGCGACCACGTCCTCCCCGCCCTCGTCCCGCCCCACGCGACCCTGCCGGTGATCGCGGGCCGCCTGGAGCTCGGCACCTGGCAGTCGGTGTGCCTGGTGGACACGAATCGCGACAACGCGAACCGGCAGGTGCGTCTGTCATTCCTCGGGTAGGGCTGCGTCTGCCGTCACTGTAGGAGTGATGTCCGGCCGCACCAAGTGAGACGGCCGCAACTCCGGGCAGGACTGGGTGACCGGTTCTTTGTGGCGGTGCACGTCCGGGAGAGGCCACCCCGCGAAGAACCCGACGACAGGATCGTGGTGTCGGGCGGGCAGGACTTGTCGTTCACCGTCCCACCGGGCAGCGGTGCCGCTGCAGCCCTCGCCTGCTGCAAGCAGTGTGGGATCCGCTGCGAGGGCTTGTCTCCGTTCTGACACGAGTGAGCACGATCCCGTAGGGCCTTGTGTATGTATGTCCTCGCTGGGGCGTCTGCGATTCGGCCAAAGTCTGTGTGGCTCTTGTGTTCGACATGTGAAGAGCTGTTTGATT
>NZ_JAPEMC010000010.1 GCF_026343115.1 Streptomyces sp. NBC_00102 | reverse complement strand
GTACACCCTGCCGACCACCACCTCGTACAAGGTCAACGCACTCGCCGTGCTGCAGAACGCGGTCAGCAACGGCGCTCGCGTCGACGTGGCGAGCCTCATGACGTTCGACTACTACGACAACGCCGAAGTCAACATGGCGAACGACACCAGACCGCGGCCCCAGGGTCTCGTCAATGGCTCGCCGCCCTCTACCCGTCAAGACCTCGGTAGCTGTGAGTGGTCGGCATCACCAAGATGCCGGGAGTGGACGACCGGTCCTGGAGACCGCCTCGCCAACGCCACCCGGTCCGCAACTGGGCCCGTCTCCAAGGGCATCAACTTCCTGTCCTTCTGGGCTCTCCAGCGTGACAACGGAAGCTGCCCCGGCGCCGCCGCGGACGGCTGCTCCGGCATCCAGCAGAACACCTGGGACTTCACTTCTTCTGCTCGCCCTTCACCGGTGGCACCACTACGTCAACTTCTCGCTGACCGCCACACCGGCCTCCGGCTCGGTGACCGCAAGCGGTTCGGTCACCAACTCGGTGAAGACCGCGGTGACGGCGGGCTCGGCGCGGAACGGTGAGCCTCAAGGTCACCGGCGCACCGGCGTCACGGCCTCGCTGACCCGGGCCTTCGGCGGACGGGGCGGGTCCCCGGAACCACGGGCCAGTGGGGCGTGTGGGTGGACCTCGGCGCCTGCTGAGGCCGTCGGGGGCGATCCTGATCCCGCCCCCGGCTCCCGGACCCGGCTGACCTCCGGGACCCGGATCCCCGGTCCACGGTCTCCGATTCCCGAGAGCACACGCACAGGTCCGACAGGGCCGGCAGCACGTCTGCCGGCCCTGTTCCCGTTGTACGGGGCCGGCGGTCACGTCCCGCGAACCCGCCACTCCCGGGACCTTCCGCCGCACGGTGTCCGGCTTTTCTCGGGAGCGCCCGAGAAAAGGTCGGCGGAAAAGCGGCCTTGTACCCGATGGAACCGCGAGGCAAAGTTGAGTGATTGTTCCCTCCCTTTCGCGGGACGGGCCGAAGACAATCACGGAAGCGTTCCGTCGGCCCGATCCGTTCGGTCCCGCACCCGGGCCGCCCCGCGAAGGCCGCCCCGGTGGTACCGGACCGAAATGTTCGCGGCAACACCCCTGAGGTCCTCCCCGGATACGGAACCGACGGATTTCCGCATCCACCGGGAATTACTTCCGGACATTCGATCACCGGGCATTCGATCACCGGACAGATACCCCATCACCGACGTCACCGGGCAGGGAATCGTCCGGCGCCGCATTCCCTGGAGGATTCTCACCCCATGGACACGCCCCCCTTCACCCGCGTACCGAAGAATCCCGGGACCGGGGCGGCGGTGCCGGCGACCGCGCGGCCGGCCACGCCGCCGCTCCCGGGCTCCGGGTACCCGCACACGGTCACCGACCGCCCTCTCGACCACGTCGACCGGACACTCCCGTACGCGGAACTCGTCATCCGTCCCCCTGCCAACGCCTCGGCGGGAGACCGTGACCCCGACGCGGGTACCCGAGTTGTCGCCTTACGTACGTCCCTCCGGAACCCGTAGCTTCGAGGACGCTGTGACCGAAACGCATCGACCCCCCACGGCGACGCATCGACGTCCCACGGCCCGAATCCACATCGAGAGCCGGGAGTGCGGCCCCGAGGTGCTGGAGCGGCTGACCGGCGCGACGTACTTCCCCGAACGGCTGCTGGGCCCCGCGATCGTCACCACCGTCTGCCGCGCCGGCGGTCATCTGCTCTACGTGACTGCGCCGAGCGTGATCGACGGCGACCAACAGGTGGACTACTACCTCGGCCTGCTCCTGAGCGGTGCGCCCGCCGAGGACGGGGAGAATCTGCGGCGGATGCGGGAACTCGTGCGCGTACTGCCGCTCGACGACGCCACGACCCGCTGGCTCAGCACCAAGGTGCTCGATCCCGTCAGCCCGCGGGCCGCCGAAGTCCGCACCGAATTACGGGAGTTCGCCGATCTGCACCGGAGTGCCGGGGCGGACGTGCGACTGAGCTACTTCGAACCCTCCGAGCCGCTGGAGGAGCTGGCCCGCGCTCTGGACCTGCCGGGCACCCAGCCCTCGTCCGCCCACATTCCGCTGGGCACCAAGCACTCCGGCCGGCGGATCTTCGCCGCCGCCGGAATTCCGGTCCCCGCGGGCAGCGGGGTGTGCCACGACCCCGGGACGCTCGCTTCGACGGTCGCCGCACTCGCCGCGACCGGGGTGCGGAAGCTGGTGCTGAAGCTGGACAGCACGGCGTTCGGCGGGGGCCTCGGCAACGCGCTGCTCGCACTGGACGACGGCATCACCTCGCCGGGCGGCGAGAGTGTTGAGACACGGGTCGCGCGCGCTCTGCCCGGGGCCGTACTCATGGATCCCAGGCTCACCTGGCACGAGTACGTCAGCCTGATGAAGGACGACGGGGTGATCGCCGAGGAGATGATCACTCAAGTGCCGTTGCTGAGCCCGAGTTTCCAGGGGCGCCTGACCGACCGGGGGACCGTGGAGGCCGTGTCCACCCACGACCAGGTCCTCGCCGGCGACGGGCAGACCTATCACGGGTGCACCTTCCCCGCCGCCGACGGCTACCGCGGGCAGCTCATCGACCACGGTCTGCGGGTGGGCGAGGTGCTGCGGGAACGCGGCGTCGGCAGCGGCGATTACGGAGTGGACTTCCTCGCCACCCGCTCCGGCGACGGATGGCGCCTGCTGGGCTGCGAGATCAACCTCCGCGCCACCGCCACCAAACACCCCTTCACCATGGCGGTGGGGCTGCTCGGCGCGGACCCGACCCCCGACGGACGACTCGTCGTGGACGGCGCGGAGTATGTCTACGAAGCGTCGGACGTCATCATGGACCACCGCTACCGGGGCCTGCGCCCGGCCCAGCTCATCGAGGCCGTCACCGGTTCACCGATCGGCTTCGACCCCGTCCGCGGGACCGGCGTGGTACTCCATCTGATGAGCCCGGTCACCGAGTTCGGGAAGTTCGGCGCCCTGTGCATCGCCCGGAGCCGTGCGCAGGCGGCCTCCCTGATGCGGGAACTGCGCGACCTCGCCGACGGGTTGACTCCGCAGGGCTGAGCACGCACCGGGGAGTGGCCGGCCCGCCCGGCCGGCCGCTCCCCGGCACTCACGCGCGTGGATCACAGACCGCCGGCGAGCCGGTGGTAGGCCTGGTTCCAGCGCAGTTCACGGGCGAACTGCCGGGGCGTGGTGGACTCGTCGATGAGCACGAGTTCGGTACGCAGCATCTCGGCCAGGTCGTCCAGGTGTTCCGCCCCGAGCGCGGTGGTGAGCACCGTGTGGTGCGGCCCTCCGGCGGTGAGCCACGTCTCCGTGGAGGTCCGCAGGCTGGGCCGGGGCCGCCAGACGGCACGGGCGACCGGCAGTGCGGGCAGCGGCTCGGTCGGGGCGACCACGTCGATCTCGTTGGCGACGAGCCGGAAGCGGTCGCCGAGGTCGGTCAGCCCGACGACGACCGCCGGACCGGCCGCGGCGTCGAAGACCAGACGTACCGGGTCCTCCCGGCCGCCGATACCGAGCGGGTGGATCTCGCAGCTCGGGACCTGGTCCGCGAGGGAGGGGCAGACCTCCAGCATGTGGGCGCCGAGGATGAGTTCGTTGCCGGGCGAGAGGTCGTAGGTGTAGTCCTCCATGAAGGAGGTGCCGCCGGGCAGGCCGTCGGCGGCCGTCTTGAGGGTGCGCAGCAGGACGGCGGTCTTCCAGTCGCCCTCGCCGCCGAAGCCGTATCCCTCGGCCATCAGCCGCTGCACGGCGATGCCGGGAAGTTGTCGGAGCCCGCCGAGGTCCTCGAAGTTGGTGGTGAACGCGCCGAACCCGCCGTCGGTGAGGAAGGTGCGCAGTCCGGCTTCGATGCGTGCCGCGTACCGCAGCGCCTCGTGGCGTTCGCCGCCGGCTCGCAGGGGGGCGGCGAGGCGGTAGGTGTCCTCGTACTCCTTGACGAGTCCGCCGACCTCCGCGTCGGTGGCGGAGTCGACGTGGGCGACGAGGTCGTTGACGCCGTAGGTGTTGACGGAGACGCCGAAGCGGAGCTGGGCTTCGACCTTGTCGCCTTCGGTGACGGCGACGTCGCGCATGTTGTCGCCGAAGCGGGCGACCTTCAGGGTGGAGAGTTCGGCGCGCCCGGCGGCGGCCCTCGCCCAAGCGGCGATCCGCGCGCTGGTCACCGGGTCGGTGACGTGTCCTGCCACGGTCTTGCGGGCGACGCCCACCCGGGACTGGATGTATCCGAACTCGCGGTCCCCGTGGGCGGCTTGGTTGAGGTTCATGAAGTCCATGTCGATGGTGGCCCAGGGCAGGGCGACGTTCGACTGGGTGTGCAGGTGGAGCAGCGGCTTGCGGAGCGCGTCCAGGCCGGATATCCACATCTTCGCCGGTGAGAAGGTGTGCATCCAGGCGATCAGGCCGATGCACCGCTCGTCGGTGTTGGCTTCCAGGCAGATGCGGCGGATCGCGGCACTGTCCGTCAGGACGGGCTTCCAGACGATCCGGGCGGGCATGGCGGTGGAGTCGGCGAGGGTGGCCGCGATGGTGCCGGACTGTTCGGCCACCTGTCGGAGCGTCTCCTCTCCGTAGAGGCCTTGGCTGCCGGTGAGGAACCATATTTCGCGGGCGGAGGGGGCCTGGCTGGACACGGGGACTCCCGGTGGGTGAAGGGGGCGGGTCTGGTGGCGGTCGTCCGGCGGGTCAGTCGGCCGGGGTGCTGGTGAGTGCGTGGTTGCGGATGCGGCGCAGGCGGTGCAGGAGTCCGTCCCGTTCGCCGAAGTGGTCGTGGAGCAGGCGGTATTCGGCGAAGAGCGCGTCGTAGGCGTCGGCGCGGGCCGGGTCGGGGACGTACACGTCCCGGTGGAGCCTGCCCATGGCGGCCGTCGCGGCGCGGACGTCCCGGTGGGCTCCGGCGGCGACGGCGGCGTGGATGGCGGAGCCGAGCGCGGAGCCCTGTTCGGAGGCGGCGAGGGAGACGGGGCGGCGCAGGACGTCCGCGTAGATCTGCATGAGCAAGGTGTTCTTCTTGAGCCCTCCGGTGACGATGAACTCGTCCACCGGCACTCCGCCGGATTCCAGTGTCTCGACGATCACCCGGGTGCCGAAGGCGGTGGCTTCGAGCAGCGCCCGGTAGACGTCCTCGGGGCGGGTGGTCAGGGTGAGTCCGACGAGGACGCCGGAGAGGTGGTGGTCCACCAGTACGGACCGGTTGCCGTTCATCCAGTCCAGGGCGATCAGCCCGTGGCCGCCGACCGGCTGATCGGCGGCCTTGCGGGTCAGCAGGGCGTGCAGGTCCTCGCCGCGGGAGGCGGCCTCGGCCGCGTAGTCGGCGGGGACCCCCTGGGCGACGGCCCAGCCGAAGATGTCGCCGACCGCGCTCTGGCCTGCCTCGTAGCCGTACGCGCCCTCGACGATGCCGCCGTTGACGACTCCGCAGATGCCGGGCACGTCGGCGAGGGCGGGGCCGCTGACCACGTGACAGCTGGAGGTGCCCATGATGGCCAGCAGCCGCCCGTTCTCCACGGCCTGGGCGGCGGCTGCCGCGACGTGCGCGTCGACGTTGCCCGCGGCGACGGCGATCCCCTCGGGCAGGCCGGTCCACTCCGCCGCCCGGGCGGTCAGAGAGCCGACGCGTGAGCCGAGCGCCGACAGCGGGAACTCCAGGCGGGTGCGCGCGAAGTCCGCGAAGTCCGGGTGCAGGGCTGCGAGGTACTCCTGTGTGGGGTAGGAGCCGTCCTGGTGGATGCCCTTGTATCCGGCGGCGCAGGCGTTGCGGGACTCCGAGCCGGTGAGCTGCCACACGATCCAGTCGGACGCCTCGATCCAGCGGGCGCACCGGGCGTAGACCTCGGGGTCCTCCTCGAGGAGCTGGAGCGCCTTGGCGAACTGCCATTCCGCGGAGATCTTTCCGCCGTAGCGGGCGATCCACTTCTCGCCCCTGGCGTGGGCGAGCGCGTTGATCCGGTCGGCCTGGTCCTGCGCGGCGTGGTGCTTCCAGAGCTTGGGCCAGGCGTGGGGCCTGCCGGAGAGTTCCGTCGCGGCGAGGGGGGTGCCGTCGGCCAGGGTCGGCAGCACGGTGCAGGCGGTGAAGTCGGTGGCGATTCCGACGACGGCGCGGGGGTCGATGCCGGCCGCTTCCACCGCGGCGGGCACGGCGGTGCGCAGTACGTCGCACCAGTCGTCAGGATGCTGGAGCGCCCAGTCGGGGGGCAGGGGCGTCTCGCCCCCGGGCAGCCGGCGGTCGATCACACCGTGCGTGTACTCGTGCACGGCGGAGGCGAGTTCCTCACCGTCGCGCACCCGGACGACGACGGCGCGCCCGGACAGCGTGCCGAAGTCGACGCCCACGGTGTACTGCTCGCCGCCCGCAGGACCTGACGGGGCATGAGGCGGAGGGGGCGGTTGGGAAGTCACCAGGATTGCCCTTCGGGAAAGGTGGCCGACAGACGGCCCACCAGCGGCAGTGATGCGCGGAGCCGAATGAGCGGGACCGCCGACTGCCGAAAGTGTGAACGCTAACAATTGCGAAATCAAGAGCAGTGCAGCCGCTTCACACTTCGTGTTCCACCCCAACCCCTTCGGCGCAGCCGGGAGCGTGACACCGCCGCACCCTCTCCCCCAGACGCGTCGGGAGCACGCCCGCCGGAGGAGGAGCCGGGCGCCGGCGCGCCGGGCGGACATCCCGTGAATGGTTCACAACTCACGTACCCAAAACGGAACTTGCCCCTCCCTGACGCGAATTCCAGTACCGCTCCGGCACCCACTCCCCCCTTCCCGGCCCGCCCCTCCCCGTGCCGCCATGTCACAAATAGGTAACTCGCGCACAGGGCTTGAGATACCGCAGTGTTAGCGCTCACACTGCTCGCGGCGCACCCCATGAACCTTCCGCCATCACCACCCGGGCTTTCCGGTCGTACCGGAGGCCCCGCACCGTCTTCGGCCGGGCCCACCCCCCGTGCGCGTACCGGATCGCATCACGTCGGCACCGACGACATCCCTCCGAGAGGACACATCACCATGGCCCGCAGAATCGCCTACGCCCTCGCCGTCGGCATCCTCGCCGCGTCGACGATGACCGCATGCTCCGCCGAGACGACCCCGTCCGGCGGCGGGGCCGGCGGGAAGAAGGACGACGGAAAGCTCGTGCTCGGCTTCGCCCAGGTGGGCGCGGAGAGCGGATGGCGCACCGCCAACACCAAGTCCGTCCAGGAAGCGGCCAAGAAGGCCGGGATCACCCTGAAGTTCTCCGACGCGCAGCAGAAGCAGGAGAACCAGATCAAGGCGATCCGCACCTTCATCCAGCAGAAGGTCGACGTCATCGCCTTCTCGCCGGTGGTGGAGTCCGGCTGGGACACCGTGCTCAAGGAGGCGAAGGACGCGGGCATCCCGGTGATCCTCACCGACCGCGCCGTGGACTCGCAGGACACCTCGCTCTACAAGACCTTCCTGGGCTCGGACTTCATCAAGGAGGGGAAGTCGGCCGGCGAGTGGCTGACCAACGAGTACAAGAGCGAGACCGGCCCGGTCAACATCGTCGAACTGCAGGGGACCACCGGTTCGGCCCCGGCCAACGACCGCAAGGCCGGCTTCGGCGACGTCATCAAGTCCGACCCGAAGTTCAAGATCGTCGCCTCCCAGACCGGTGACTTCACCCGCGCCAAGGGCAAGGAGGTCATGCAGGCCTTCCTCAAGTCCCAGAAGGACATCGACGTGCTGTACGCCCACAACGACGACATGGCCCTGGGCGCGATCCAGGCCATCGAGGAGGCGGGCAAGAAGCCGGGCAAGGACATCAAGATCATCTCGGTGGACGGCATCAAGGACGCCTTCACCGCCATGACCGAGGGAAAGATCAATGTCGTGGTGGAGTGCAACCCCCTCCTCGGCGACCAGCTGATGGAGCTCACGAAGAAGGTCGCCGCCGGGGAGAGCGTCCCGGCGCGCGTCGAGACCGTGGAAGGCGTCTTCCCCCAGGACAAGGCCGCGGCGGCCCTGCCGACCCGCAAGTACTGAGCCCCCGGGGCCGAACCGCAAGCACTGAACACCCGGGGCCGACCCTCGGTGCTGAGCCCGCGGGGCCGAACCGCAGGCACCGCGTCCCCGGGGCCGGCCCACCGGTACGACGCTTCGCGGCGCCTCCCCCGCCGGCACCGAGGCCCCGCGGCCGACCCGCGAGGACTCAAACCCCCCTGAGGTGCGCCGGACTTGGCCGGCCGCACCCCGGCCCACCGGACCGAGCCGGCGGAGCGAACGCGACGAACCTCCGGCCCGTCGCCTCCTTCGGCCACTCCCGACGAGAGGAGGGCGGATGGCAGCCCCACCCACCCTTGAGACGAACACCGCCGACCGCCCGCGGCCGGTTCTCGAAGCCCACGGCATCCGGAAGGAGTTCCCCGGCGTGCTGGCCCTGGACGGGGTCGGCCTGCGGCTCTACCCGGGTGAGGTCCACGCCCTGATGGGGGAGAACGGCGCCGGCAAGTCGACCCTGATCAAGGTGCTCACCGGGGTGCATCCCGCGGACGGCGGGACCATCCTCGTCGACGGTGAGGCCCGGGAGTTCGGTGATCCGCTCCAGGCGCAGAACGCCGGGATCAGCACCGTCTACCAGGAGGTGAACCTGTGCTCCAACCTCTCGGTGGCGGAGAACATCCTCATCGGACGCGAGCCGCGCAGATTCGGCCTGATCCACTGGTCCGCGCTCCGGCGCCGGGCCGGTGAGCTGCTGGCGGAGCTGGAGCTCGATCTCGACGTCACCGGTCCGCTGGACTCGCACTCCCTCGCGGTCCAGCAACTGGTCGCCATCGTCCGGGCGGTCGACGTCTCGGCGAAGGTGCTCGTCCTGGACGAGCCCACCTCCAGCCTCGACCGCGAGGAGGTCGCCCAGCTCTTCACCCTGGTGCGGCGGCTGCGCGACCGCGGGGTGGCCATCCTCTTCGTCACCCACTTCCTTGACCAGGTCTTCGAGATCTGCGACCGGGTCACGATCCTGCGCAACGGCCGGCTCGAAGGCGAGTATCCCATCGGGGAACTCACCCACGTCTCCCTGGTGCAGCGGATGATCGGTGGTGAACTCGCCACCCTGGACGAACTCTCCGAAGCCGCCCACGAGGAGGCCGAGGAGCGCGCGGCCGAGGAACCCTTCATCGAGGCAAGGCAGTTGGGGCGGACGGGCTTCATCGAGCCGTACGACCTCGACATCCGTCCCGGCGAGGTGATCGGGCTCGCGGGGCTCCTGGGCTCGGGGCGCACGGAGGCCGCGCGGCTGCTCTTCGGGGCCGACGGCGCGGACACCGGGGAACTGCGCGTCCGGGGGGAGTCGGTCTCCTTGCGCACACCCCGGGCCGCCATCTCCCGCCGGATCGCGTTCTGTTCCGAGAACCGCAAGTCCGAGGGGCTGGTCGGCGAGCTCACCGTGCGCGAGAACATCGTGCTGGCGATGCAGGCGGCGCGCGGCTGGACCAGGCCGATCTCCCGGGCCCGGCAGGAGGAGCTGACGCGGCGCTGGATCTCGGCGCTGGACATCCGCCCCACCGACCCGGAGGCGCAGGTACGCCACCTCAGCGGCGGCAACCAGCAGAAGGTGCTGCTCGCCCGCTGGCTGCTGACCGACCCCAAGCTCCTGATCCTGGACGAGCCGACCCGCGGCATCGACATCGGCGCCAAGGCCGAGATCCAGAAGCTCGTCGCGCGGCTCTCCTCCGAAGGCACCGCGGTGCTCTTCATCTCGGCGGAGCTGGAGGAGGTCCTGCGGCTGAGCCACCGTATCGGCGTACTGCGGGACCACCGCATGGTCGCCACCCTGACCAACGACGAGACCGTCACCCCCGAACGCATTCTGGCCACCATCGCCACCGGAGAGGACTCATGACCCCGCACCCCGCCAAGGGCCCGTCGGCCGGCGGCGTCGGACAACGGCTGCTGCGCCACCGGCTGTTCTGGCCCTCGGCCGTCCTGGCGGCCCTGCTGCTCGGCAATCTCGCCTTCACCCACGACTTCTTCGCCGTCCATGTCCGGGGCGACCACCTCTACGGCAGTCTGATCGACATCCTCCAGTTCGGCGCGCCGCTCATCCTGGTGTCGCTGGGCATGACGCTCGTCATCGCGACCCGCGGCATCGATCTCTCGGTCGGTTCCACGGTCGCCATCGCCGGCGCGCTGGCCTGCGAGCACATCGCCGGTTCGTCCGACCCCGGCAGCGTCTCCACCGTGCTCGGAGCGGTCGCCGTCGCACTGGGCGGCGCGGTGGTGATCGGCCTGGTCAACGGCACGCTGGTCTCGCGTCTGGGCGTACAGCCCATCGTGGCGACACTGATCCTCATGGTCGCCGGCCGGGGCATCGCCCAGTTGGTGTCGGACGGCCAGATCATCACCGTCACCAGCAGCCCGTACAAGATGATCGGAGGCGGCTACTGGCTGATGTTCCCCTTCGCCGTCCTGCTGGCCGCGGTGATCGTGGTCCTCACCTCGCTGGTGACCCGGCGCAGTGCCCTCGGACTGCTGATCGAGTCGGTGGGCGGCAACCCCGCCGCCAGCCGGCTGGTCGGCATCCGGGCGGCGGGCCTGCTCACCGTGGTGTACGTCTTCTGCGCGCTGTGCGCCGCCGTAGCCGGGCTGATGATCAGCTCCAACGTGTCCAGCGCGGACGGCAACAACGCGGGGCTCTGGATCGAGCTCGACGCCATCCTCGCCGTGGTCATCGGCGGCACCGCGCTGACCGGCGGCCGGTTCTCGCTCGGCGGGACGGTGCTCGGCGCCCTGATCATCCAGACCCTCTCCACGACGGTCTACACCCTGGGTGTCCCGCCCGAGACGACGCTGGTCTTCAAGGCGTTCGTCGTGATCGCGGTCTGCCTGATCCAGTCGCCCGTCTTCCGGGCGAAGGTCCTGAGCCGCCGGAAACCGGCAGCCTCCCGACAGAACGCCCCGGCGGACGACAGCCCGCTCCCGCAGGAGGTACGTACATGAGCACCGGCATCGCGGGTGTCGCCGACACCCTCGCGCGGCCGTTCCGCGCCCCCCTCTCCCCCCGCGCCCGCACCCGCGTCCCGCTGGTGGTGACCGCGGTGCTGCTGGTGGCGATGTTCGCCGTCGGTTCGGCGCGCTACGACGGGTTCTTCTCCACCCAGGTGCTGCTGAACCTGCTGATCGACAACAGCTTCCTGCTGGTGGTCGCCATCGGTGTCACCTTCGTCATCCTGACCGGCGGCATCGATCTGTCGGTGGGCTCGGTGGTGGCGCTGTCGACCATGCTCACCGCCTGGCTGGTGGAGCGGCAGGGCTGGCCCCTGTTCGCCGTCATTCCGCTGGTCCTGCTGGTGGGCGCGGGCGGCGGCGCCCTGATGGGGTGGGTCATCCACACCTTCGAGATCCAGCCGTTCATCGTGACGCTGGCCGGCATGTTCCTGGCGCGCGGCCTCTGTTACACGATCAGCACCGAGTCGATCTCCATCAGCGACAAGACGACGGTCACGATCGCCCAGACCCGGCTGGTGATGCCCGGCGGGCTGTTCGTCTCGCCCGCCGTGGTCATCGCGCTGGTCGTCCTCGCCGTGGCCTTCGTGGCGCTGCACCACACCCGCTTCGGCCGCAACGTCCACGCCCTGGGCGGCAACGAGACCTCGGCGCGGCTGATGGGGCTGCCGGTGGGCGCGACCAAGGTGGCCGTCTACGCGGTGAGCGGGCTGTGCTCGGCGCTCGGCGGTGTGCTGCTGACGTTCTACATGCTCTCCGGCTACGCGCTGCACGCGGTCGGCATGGAGCTCGACGCCATCGCGGCGACCGTGATCGGCGGCACCCTGCTGACCGGAGGCTCCGGTTTCGTCCTCGGCACCGCGCTCGGGGTACTGGTCCTCGGCATGATCCAGACGGTCATCAACTTCCAGGGCACGCTGAGTTCCTGGTGGACCCGGATCGTGATCGGCGCGCTGCTCTTCGTCTTCATCGTGCTCCAGCGGCTCCTGGGCGGAAACCGGAAGTCCACGGGCTGACCCGGCGGCCCGCCATCCCCCTGGCCCTTCGGCCCGGGGCCACCGATCCGACATCGAGGGACACACGCATGCACCACCCGCCCGAGTCACCGGCCGCCCCGCCGCAGGCGCCCGGCGAGCGTCCGGACCCCTCCGGCCGCCCGTACCGGCTGCCCGACACCGGGACCGGCGACCGTTGGGTGTTCGGCTTCCCCGGGCAGGCCCGGGCGGAGGTCCACACCCTCGGTGCCCGGCTCCACTCGCTGCTCCTCCCGGACCGGCGGGGCCGGTTCGCCGACGTGGTGCTCGCGGGTGCGGATGCCGCTGCGGTGCGCGGGCCGGCCTCCTACTTCGGTGCGACGGTGGGCCGTTACGCCAACCGGATCGCCGGCGGCCGGCTCGAGGTGGACGGGGTGGTCCGGCAGCTGGACACCCAGGACACCGGCCACTGCCTGCACGGCGGCCCGGACGGCTTCGACCGCCGGGTGTGGCGCGCCGAACCGGTCCACACCGCCGACCGCACCGGCGTACGGCTCTTCCTGCGCAGTCCCGACGGCGACCAGGGATTCCCCGGCAATCTGAGCGTCCGGCTCACCTGCACGCTGGACCGGGACGACGCCCTGACGTTCGACTACCACGCGGTGAGCGACGCGCCGACGGTCGTCAATCTCACCAACCACACCTACTGGAACCTGGAGGGAGAGGGCAGCGGTGACGTGCTCGGGCACGAGCTCCAGATCCACGCACCTCGCTGGACACCGGTCGACCCGGCGCTGATCCCGAGCGGCCCGCACCGGTCCGTCGAGGGGACCCCGTTCGATCTGCGCACCCCGCGCCGCCTTGCCGCGGTGTTCGCCCAGGAGGACGAGCAACTGCGTCTGGCCGGCGGCGGTTTCGACCACAACTGGGTGGTCGCCGACGCCCCCTCGATACGTCCGCGCAGTGCCGCCGTGCTCCACGCGCCGGTCTCCGGGCGGCGCCTGGAGGTGCGTACGAGCGAACCGGGGATGCAGGTGTACACCGGCAACCTCCTCGCCGGCGAGATCACCGGCAAGAGCGGGCACCCCTACGGCCCGCACGCGGGAGTGGCGCTGGAGACCCAGCACTTCCCGGACTCCCCCAACCGCGCCGACGACCCCAGCACCGCGATCCGGCCCGGCGAGGTGTACCGCTCCACCACCGTGCTGCGGTTCTCCGTCACGGAGGAGTGACCCGGATCGCCCATCGCGCCGGACGACCCTGACCGGCTCGTCCCGCCGGCTCAACCCGGCGCTCCTGACGGACATCCCCGAGGAGCGCCGGGCCTTCGGCGTACCCGCTCCGACCTGCGCGTTCACTCGCCGGACGGGTTCCACTTCCCCGCGGCGCACCCTATTGACATGAACATTGTTAGCGTTAACACTCCATGACGCACGGCTGTTCCGGTGCGCCGGCGCCCGGCACGGCGAAGCTCCCGCGCCACCGTGACCGGAGCCCGGCACCGTCCACGGCGTCCACCGGCCCCGCCGTCCCGTGACACGGCGACCCCGGACGCCTCCCCCACGGTTCCGCGCCGCGCGTACGGCTCCACGTCACGTCACCCGCACCGCACCACGATCCGAAGGGCCGCCATGTCCCTCCTGCGACGTTCCCGCTTACGCGCGCTCGGGGTCTTACCCGGGCTGATCGGCCTGCTGATGGCCGCGCTCGTGCTTCTGCCCGCTCCCCGCGCCCAGGCCGCACCGGTCTGGGGCGGCTACGCGATGGCGTACTTCACCGAGTCCAACCAGGGTGCCGGCAACAACTACGGGCTGCACCTGGCGGTGAGTTCCGACGGCCTGCAGTGGACCCCGCTCAACCAGAACGCCCCGGTCGTCACCCCCACCGCCGGCACGAAGGGCCTGCGCGACCCCTTCATCCTGCGCAAGCAGGACGGCACGTTCACCGTGCTCGCCACCGACCTCAACGGCACCGACTGGGGCGAGACCAACCAGTACATCCACGTCTGGGACTCCACCGACCTGCGGTCCTTCACCCACTACCGCCGCCTGAAGGTGCATTCGCTCGCATCCACCCACGCCTGGGCCCCGGAGGCGTTCTGGGACGCCTCCCGCCAGAGCTACGCGATCATCTACTCCGCGAACAACGGCACCCGCGACGTCATCATGGCGACCTACACCACGGACTTCGTCACGCTGTCCGCCGCCCAGACCTATTTCGACCCCGGGTTCGGCATCATCGACGCGGACGCCGTGACCGGCGTGAACGGCACCAACTACCTCTACTACAAGAGGGACAACGAGCTCTACGGGGCCAAGTCCGCCTCGCTCGAACCGGGTTCCTTCGACAACGCCACCTACACGGGGCCGATCGCCCACGGCGGCACCGAGGCCCCCGTACTGGTCAAGTCCCTCTCCGGCAACACCTGGTACCTCTGGGGCGACACGTACACCCCCAACGGGGTGTTCTACGCCTGGCAGACCGGCGACCTCGCCACGGGCGACTGGACCCCGCTCGACCAGCGCGCCTACACCCAGCCGCTCAACTCCAAGCACGCGGGCATCACACCGATCACCACCGCCGAGCTGAACGGCATGAAGTCCACCTGGGGGACGCCCTCCTGGAACCGGCTGAAGTCGTACAACCACCCCGACCGGTACGTACGCCACAGCAACTTCGCGGGGCGCATCGACCCGTACCCGTTCGACCCGTACGGCGACTCCCAGTGGAAGATCGTGCCCGGTCTCGCCGACAGCTCCGGGGTCTCCTTCGAGTCGGTCAACTACCCCGGGCAGTTCCTCCGGCACAGCTCCTACTCGATCGTGCTGAACACCAACGACGGCAGCGCGGTCTTCGCCGCCGACGCGACCTTCTACCCCACCGCGGGACTGGGCGACGCCTCGGCCGTTTCCTACCGCTCGTACAACAACCCGACCCGCTACATCCGCCACAGCGACTACCGGTTGCGCATCGACCCGCTCACCTCGTCGTCCCCGGTGACCGACCGGCAGGACGCGACCTTCCTGGTCACCGGCTGAGCCCTCCCGGTCCGCCCGTACGCCTCGCGCGGGGCGGACCGGGAGACCCGTGCTCCCCTGCCCACTCCCCCTCGGAAGGACGACCCGACCATGACCGCCATGAACCGCCGACTCTTCATCTCCGCCTCGTCGGGCGCGGCGCTCGCCGCGCTCGCGCCGGCGCTGACCGCCACCCCGGCGGCGGCCGCAGCCGTCCCCCCGGTCCGCACCGAGACGGGCGCGCTCGTGCAGCCCTTCCCGCTGGGGAGCGTCCAGCTCACGGCGGGCCGCTGGCGGCAGAACATGGACCGCACCCTCACCTATCTGCGTTTCGTCGATCCCGACCGGCTGCTGTACAACTTCCGCGCCAACCACGGGCTTTCGACCAAGGGAGCCGAGCAGTGCTACGGCTGGGAGGCGCCGGACTTCGAGTTCCGCACGCACAGCCAGGGGCACTTCCTCAGCGCGTGGGCGCAGGCGTACGCGGTCACCGGGGAGAGCGTCTTCCTGGACCGGATCGTCTACATGGTCGCGGAACTCGCCAAGTGCCAGGTCGCGCCGACGGCTTACCGTACCGGCTACCTCTCCGGGTTCCCCGAGTCCGACTTCGACACCGTCGAGACCGGGGTGCGCAAGGGCGTGCCCTACTACTGCGTGCACAAGACGCTGGCCGGACTGCTCGACGCCTGGCGGCTGACCGGGCTCACCCAGGCGCGTGACGTACTGCTCGCTCTCGCCGGGTGGGTGGACGTGCGGACCGGTCGTCTCACCGCGGCGCAGATGCAGACGACCATGAAGACCGAGTTCGGCGGCATGAACGCCGTCCTCACCGACCTGTACCAGCAGACCGGTGACAGCCGCTGGCTGACCGTGGCGCGGCGCTTCGACCACGCGGCCGTCATCGACCCGCTGGCGGCGGGCACCGACAGCCTGGACGGGCTG
>NZ_JAPEMC010000009.1 GCF_026343115.1 Streptomyces sp. NBC_00102 | reverse complement strand
CTGAAGGCTCTTAAGTTGGGCCTGGCGGCCCAACTCCCGCCTGACGGCGGGAGACTGGCGCGGCGTCATGCCTGGCGGCATGACGGGGGTTGGTGGGCCGGCTCCCTGACGGGAGCCAGGGTTGGGAAAGGGTTGGGCCTGGCGGCCCAACGTAGGCTGTCGTCAGCTCCGGCCTGGCGGCCGGAGGGTGGTGGTGTGTCATGCCTGATGGCATGACGGGTTCGTGGGGGCTCCCCCTTCCCTGTCGGGAAGGGGTGTTTATGGGGCGCCTGCCGGCGCTCTGATGTCGTATGGGTTTGTTGGGCAGTCATTTGATTTGGTGCTCTCCCCTGACGGGGAGATGAACTGGGTGGCACGGGGTGTGGGTTGGGGGCCCTGTGATCCTCGTCCTGTTCATGGGTGGGGCCCAAAAGTGCGTGTTGAGGTTTCCGTAGGGCCCGGCTGGAGTATCGAGCGGGACTTCGAAGCCGACGAGATGGCCACCCTCGCCGACGAGTGGAACGTCGAGAACCACGCGTACACGAACATGACGCCCACGATCTACGGCGGCGGAGAGCCGCTCCTCGCCCAGTCCGCCGCCCACCTGCGCCAGCGCAAGCCGTTCGCCGGCTGCAACGCGGGACACACCTTCTTCCACGCCGACCCCCACGCCAAGGTCTCGATCTGCAAGGTCGGCCGCGACGACCAAATCGACCTCATCGCCGAAGGCATCGCCGGCCTCACCCGGCTCGGCACCATCGCCGACCGCCTCATGCTTCGCACCGGTGGGTGCGAGGGCTGCGCCCTGTCCGGCACCTGCCGGGTCTGCCGCCCCCTGGCCAAGCACTACCAGGAGGCCAAGGCGCCGCTGCACAGCTACTGCCAACACGGAGACAAGGAGAACGCCTCATGACCCCGCCCGTACCGGTGACCATCCTCCCCAGCCCGCCGACCTCGGCCCGCCGCGCGGCACCGCCCGTCGCCGGCCGCCGTACAGGAGACCTTCGCCCCGTTCGCCCAGGCCATGGCCAGCGATGGCCTGGCCTTCCTCCACACCCAGATGCAGGCCCGCCAGTGCGGCCCGGTCCTTGCCGCCGCCGTCGAGAACCGCATCGTAGGCGCGATCGGCCCCATGGAGGTGCTCCCAGATACCATCGGGCGCCCCCAACTCACGCCCCAGTACTTCGCCGTCCTGCCCGAGACCCGAGGACAGGGCCTCGGACCCATCCTGTGGCGGGCCGCGATGCATTGGGGCCAGTCCCACGGCGCCGCATACCAGCTCCTCCAGACAGAGGTCGACGGCCCCTCCGACAGGCTGTGCCAAGCAGAAGGACTCACCTCTCTCGGCTTCACCCACACCACACAGGCGTAGACGCTTACTCTCACCCGACTCGTCCACCGCCCGCAGGACCGGTGCCGCGACCAAGGCTGTCTCCGCCCAGGCGCCCAGCTACCCCTGCTCGGGCCCCGTTGCGGGACGTGCCCGCGTCCGCCTAGCCCGCTGCCCGTCCGCCTTCAAAGACCACCGCGAAAGCAAAAGACACAGGCCACGGGGCAGAAGCTGAGCGCTGGGTAATGCCACGGGCCCAGTGCCGGGAGCGTCCGCCTGTGCCGTGCGTGGTGCTTGTCTTGTTCATTCTGATCGTCAAATTCTTGACTCGCCCGTGCATCGCGGTATCGGACTGTCCCGGGGCGAGGCCATGAGGGCTGAGTCGCCCAGCCGCGCATCATCCTGGTCCCTCTGTGTGACGCCTTAGCATGAGGCGGTGCTCCATCGGAGGTCCGGGGCACGCAATTGCGGGTCGGGCGGGGGTGCGGTCGGAGTGAGTAGGGCAGGGCAGGCTGGAGAGGTCGGCAGTGTCTTTCGGTGCGAGCTGGCCACGCACCTGGCCGTGCACGGGCTCCGTAGCCGTCCGGTGCAGGGGCTGGGCCTGCCGGCAGACGTGTGGCCCGTCCGGCTGGACTTCGAGACCAGCGACCCGACCGACGACATCCGTGTCACCTTCTCCGACGGGCGTCGCGCCTACGTGTCCGCGAAGCGGAAGATCGACCGGGGGCGTCCTCTGGAAGAGACGCTAACAGGGTGGGTGGACCAGGTCCCGACGCTCGGTCCCGACGATCTTCTGGTCATCGCCGGCGAGGAACTCGTCGGCGATGTGAAGAACCTCAGCCGGGCTCTGCGACGCCATCGTGCGGGCCTGCCCATGGAGACTGGTGACGAGTCCAAGGCCCTCGCGCTCCTCACCGACCGGCTTCCACAGGCGGTCAGCGGGCTCGTCCTCGACCGGGCACGTGTCCTCCATCTGCCCGGATCGACCGGACCGGCACCGCACCGCGCCCTCCTGGCGGCCCTGATGGACCTCGTCGTCGCGGACGAGCGGGCGCCCCAAGCCGTGAGTGCCCTGGCCGACTTCTTCCACCGGCAGGCGGGCGAAGCGCTCGGGAGCTCCGCCGAGGAGTGGGTCGCAGCCCTGGCCGCCGCTGAAGTAACCGTGTTCCCGGACCCGGGAGGCCCAGCGGCGATGCGCCTGGCCTCCCGCCAGAACGCCGTCAGCGCGTACCGCACCCGGCTCACGGCGGATACGGGACGGATCGACCTCAGCCTGCTCGCCGATGACCTGCCACCCCTTATCGTTGACGACCTCATCGGCGGGCTCCAGATCGACGCGGAGGGCGAGCGGACTTCCCACTTCCTCCTCCACCGCCTGCGGCGCTGGCGCCGCATGCTCATCGTGGGGCAACCGGGCTCGGGCAAGTCCGTGGCGGTACGGGAGATCTCAGCCCACTGCGCCGGCCACGCCGACGCACCCGTCCCGATCCCCGTGTCGCTGCCGCGTCTGCTGAAGGCGCAGCCGGGACGCCTGACCGTCGACGGCCTGGTCGACGCCGCCGCGGCCAGCCATGCGCCGGACACAGACCGGGCGCCGCTCGCCGCGTTCCTCCACGAGGAGATCGGCCGGGGGCACGCGCTGATCCTCTGCGACGGGCTCGACGAATGCGGGGCGCACGCCCCTTGGGTCGCGCAGCAGCTCGAAGAGATCCTCACGTCGCTGCCTCCCTCCTGCGGGTTTGTGGTGACGACCCGGGCGAACGCGCAAGGGGCCGCGGCCCGGCTCGGCCTGCCCCGCGTCGAGCTCGCGCCTCCACAGGATCTGGGTGCGACGGTCGACAGAATCCTCGTCGCCTGTGCCGAGGCACGGATTCCCGGGCCGGATCGAGCGGCCTTCCTGGCCACGCGACGGGCCTGGATCAAGGGTGCGAGGGAGGAGCACGCGCATCTGCTTTCGGTGCCGCTGCTTGCCGCTCTGCTTGCTCTCGTCTGTGCGAACGCGCCCGACGTCGACCTCCCCAAGGGGCGTGCAGCGCTGTTGCACCGCGCGGTGGAAGAGTCTGTGCACCGGTGGGAGAAGGAGCGGTTGCGGGGGCCGCTCGCGTCAGCCCGGCCTTGGGCGCCGGCGCTGACGACGGCCATGCTCCTTGACGGGTTCGTCACGCTCGGACGGCTACTTGACGGCGAGGCGACCCCGCCAGCCGGGCGCGCCCTTGAGTCGTTGTCCGGCATGCTGAGGGACCCTCTGCGCTGGGCCATGCCTTTTGCTGCGGCCAGCGAGGCAGCGGAGCACGTGCTCCGGTTCTGGGACGAGCACGTCGCGGTGTTCGTGGTGAACGGCGCGGATGAACTCACCGCCCGCAGCAAGGTCTTCGCTGAGATCGCTACGGCCATGTGGGCGCGGTCGTGCGGGGACGCAGAGCTGCTGGAGTGGCTGCGCAATGCGCTCGTCCACACGGATTCGGACGGCGCAATCGCGCTCGCCGCCGGACTCGATCCCCGAACGGTCGGGGCTCTGCTCGATGTCGGCGAGATACGGCGGGAAGCCACCCTTATGGTGGCTGATCTCGCAGAGCGTGGTGTCTTGGCCCTTTCCGAGAGCAAAACGGAGCGGGCCCTGGGCCAGTTGACCGACGGAGCTCTCGGGGCACTCGCGGGCGAGGCGATCCCTCCACGCGGCCCCGGCAAGCCTCCGGAGCTTTTCCCGGCGCTGTGGGACAAGACGCGCGAGGAGGGACTCTGGCCCTTTGTGGAGGCCGCATGTCTGCTGGCCCTGCCGTCGGCGTCGCGGCAGCGCCGGGCTGACCTCCTGGGCCTGTCCGAGCTCGACGGTACTGCCACGTCGATTGCCCTGGCCTTGTGTGCACTGACGGACGCCCGCACGGACGCGTCCCCCTTGAGCGGGACGGAACTCGAGGTGGTCCGTGCGGTACTGGCGATTCCCCTGCCGAAGGATCCCGAAATGGTGCGGAAAGGGCGCCGTAGCTGGGAAATGGTCGGTGGAGGTCCCCTCACGCCAGGGCTGGAACAGGTCGCCCTGCGCGCGGCCGAGCATCTCAGTGAGCTTCCCGACGGCGCAGGCGTGCGCGTGTTCGACATCGCGATGCATGCGCCGGGGCACGTCGCCGAGAGGATCTACGCTGCACTGTCGCGCGCGGGATTCGCCACGCCTCGGCGTTGGCGGGACATTGCCGCCGGGCTACAGGACTGGATGTCCGGCGCGCGAGACGACAGAGCGGCGCTCCTTTCCGACCTCGCATCGCTCCACGGCCCGTGCCCGGAGCCCATGGACGAGGGCTTCTGGTCATTCACCGCCCTCGGCGACCTTCTCGCGGCTACCAGCTACTCCAGTTCCCCGGCCAGCGAGATCGCTCGCGCTTTCACTGACGACAGCACGGCGGAGCGCCGGGCGTGGCTCGACGCGACGGCAGACGCGTACGGGATCGACAAGGCGGCCGTGGCCGCCCAGGCTCGTCACCTCCAGAAGATCACCACGCCCGATTCCTTGCTGGACGAATGGCTCATTGTGAGCACACCGCCTCTGGACAAGCCCTCACTGCTCCCAGATGTTGGGCAGGTCCTCACCGATGCCCAGCAGACGGTGTTGCTGGCATGCCTGGAAGCCAGCTCTTCTTGGATGGCACGGCCGGCAGCGAATGTGCTGATCAACCTGGATGGACGCCGGGTTCCGTGGGACGGTCATGAGCTGTTCGACAGGGACATGACCCACTGGCCTCGCCCTCGGGCGGGTCTGTTCCACGCCGTCGCCATCATGACCTCGGGCGATCGGCGCGCCTCGCTCCTGGCACGGGCCGCATCCTCGCAGTCGGCGGACCACCGATGGGCAGCGAGGATGGTGATCTCCGCCGTACCAAGTCTCGACCCCAACGGTTCGTTCAAAGAAGCGCTGCGCCAGGACGCCGACCTGTCGGTCCGTCCAAAAGACGCGGATCAGGTCACGCCCGCCCCGACACACTGGAGCTGCGACCTTTGCCGGACGGTCCAGGACCTCGACACCGAGGACTGTCACGGGTGCGACGACGGTATGCGACCGCAGCCTTGAGGGGCTAACCAGCGTGCCGATAGGGAAGCGGGCGGGCGGGGTCGGTGCACCAGGCCGCGCCGATGCCGGTTGCCGCAGCGCCTCGGCTCGACCTGCTGCGCTCGACTGGGACGAGCTACTAGGCGAGATCTACGTCACTGTGGAGGGCGGCTGGCTTGCTCAGCACCTGGAAGAGGTGAAAGACCCCGGTGACGCTAACGTCTTCATGAACGCACCCCCCTTGACGAGGCCCTGGGCGCGCTGGCGCAGGCCGTGGAGAACACTACGCCGCACGGGGAGCCGAGCCGCGATCAGTGGCACCGCACCAATGTCCACGCCGCCCCTACAGACGACGGTCGACCTCGTGCACCAGGCGCAGGTGGCCTCCAACTCGCCACGCCTTGACCCGGTGCCCCGGTCCACGGCCACGCACGCACTCCTCGCCGACGGCGTGTCCCAACTCCGCCAGGCGCAGGCAGCGCGCTCGTTCTGGCACTACGAGAGAAGCAAGTAGCGGCCCGGGAAGAAACAGCGGCCCTCCCCCGGAGGAACGAGCCGCCGTCTACGGGACGCTAGGCCAGCTTCTCGATGGCCTCGAAGATGTCCGCGTCGGTCTCCTGCTGCCAGGACGGCAGGTCGGGCCAGTCCGCCACGTATCCCGGCTTCGGGTCCTCGAAGTGCCGCTACATCTGCGCCGTCCAGCACGTGGCGACGAACCGCCCCTTCTGCTCACGGGACAACCTCGACGCGTGACCGGCGGACAAGTCCAGGAACTGCCGCACCTGCTCGAAGACGGCGCCCGCGGCCGCGCGCTCCCAGTCGGGGGTGTCCTCCCACGGCGTCACGTATCCAGCCTTCGGCTCGCCGGGGAAGTGCTCGCGCACCCCTGCGATCCACGCCTCGCGGAACACCTTCGCGCCCTCGCTCATCCCTGGTCCCCTCTCGTCATGTGGTGCACAAATCGCTGATCTCGGCGCGTAGGTCGGCAACGCGGCGATCCCGGCCCAGGTCGGTGAGATCAGCGTGCAGGGCCTGGAGTCTATGGGCGACGTATCCGGATCCGGATTGACGAGCGAGCTGGAGAGCTTCAGTCCCGTACACCGCTACCTGCTCAGCGTCATGCCGTCTCGCCCCGATCGACGCGAGGTCGACGAGCACGGCGCCCCGCCGGCGGAACGACTGTCCCTGCGTCAGGTCAGCCGACTCCAGGGCGCTCTTCAGTGCAGTCTCGGCGAGGTCGAGGCGACCGAGCTGCACGTAGCGGGCCCCGCGCTCCTCGGCCAACCGGGAGCCGTCGAACCGCAACCATCCGCCGTTATGGGCGCCGTCGCCCAGGTCGACGACGAGTAGAGCCTCATCGAGCGCCCTCTCGCACGCGTCGAAGTCGCCGAGGCCCGCATACGCCTCGGCCTGGACGGCCGCCACCCAATGCCGTGTGGACAGTGCGCTGTCGCCCCGCAGCGCGACCCGCCGGGCTACCTCCAGGATCTCGGCGGCCTCGCGGTACCGGCGCCCGTAGACGCCCACGTAGGCGTGGCGCACCAGCGCGCATGCCCACAGGTCATATGAGCGGGCGTTGCTGGTGGCCGACGCGGCGAGCGTGTAGGCGGCTGCGGCGTCGGTGTACCGGTTGCTGTCGAACGCGAGCTCGCCGGATAGCTGGAAGAGGTCGACGGCGGCCTCGCACAGGACGCCGGGCCGGTGGGACGTCTTGAGTGCGTCGACCAGCGCGCCGAGCTGATCACGCACGACTGTGTGGTCGTCGCCCCACTGCTTTGTCAGCCGGGTCACGGTTGCCGGCGACAGCCCGGCGGCCGAGCCGAGGAACTGTTCCAACGCCGGCACGGAGTCCCCCGAGGACAGACCGTGGAGGTAGAGCAGCGGCAGGACCTCGGAAACCTTGGGTGACCTGCGGCACCACGGCGCCAGAATCTTCGAGGAGAACCGCTTCCGTTCGCCGGTAGCCTCATCGACGCGGCGGTCGTTCACCCGCGGCGCAGTCACCTCCACCGGGCCGTCCGCGGTCGCCACCGTCCGGGGCCGGTGGCGGCCGTTGCGGACCACCAGGCGATGCCCGCGCCCGTCCGTCTCCGCCGCCAACTCGGCTATGTACTACTGGTTGACTTCCGCCTCCAGGCCGAACCCGATGGGGCGAGGGCATGGGCAAGCAGTGCGGTCAGCGTGGCCACGCCCTCGGCGGTTTCTCGCTCCTCCTTGTCAGCCTGATCGCCTGGTCTACCGGGACTGACGATCCCGTCGTCGTGGGCCTGTTGCCTCCTCATCCGCTGGCTCCGCAAGATCGCTGCCGCCGGCCGGGAGCGGAGTTGATTCCTGAAATTACGCGACAGAACCCCTTGTCTACCTTCGATATCAAGACGTAGGCGCCCTATGGCACCTTCGATTTGGGCGAGCACTGGCAGTGGTCGTCTTGAAGCACGCGAGCTGTGCCCGCGTCCGGCCGGCCTCATGCTCGTCCACAATCAAGGGCCACCGCGAAAGCGGAGAGCGCAAAGCACCAACCTGAGCGCTGGGCGATGTCGGGGGACGCTGCCCGAAGGCCGGCGGTCATCCGCGGGTCCTTCACATGGTTCCCGCCCGCCGGCAAGGGACCCACCAGACCTCCTTGAGTCAGTCAGAGTTCCCCTCGGGGTCGACTCCTGGTGCTCTGCAGTACCTTGGCTGGCGGTTTATCCAGGTAGTCATCGAGGAGTTTGAACGTGCGCAGGTGGTCGGGGAGTTGTTCGTACCAAGCAAGCCCCCGGGTGTTGCACGCATGGCAGAGCAGGCCGCGGACGCAGCTACCGCATTTCTCCTGACCAGGACAGCAGCGGTGATCATGGTCCAAGTGCCACGCAGTCTGTCCCTTGGGGATACGGCAGATGGCACAGGCCTCGTCCTGTGCCTGGGCAAGTTGAGTAAGGAACTCAACGGTGACGTTGAACTTTTTCGACTGACTCCGCAGGGATGCGCAGGAGGGGCAGTACGGCTGTGGTAGGCCGTCTCCACGCACTTTGAATGCTTCGACCGGAAGGATTCTGGCGCAGGCTCTGCATTCGCTGGTGCCCTGTTCCCGCAGTTGGGCAAGGTACTGGGGATCACGGACGCTGCGGACAGGCTGCAGGTCACGTCCTTTGCGGCGTTGCGTGTAGTGGGCGCGGCACAGCCCCTGGGCTAGGTGTGGTCTGTCGCATCCTTCGAAGGTGCAAGCGATCTTGGGCTCCTGCAGCGGCTTCAGTTCATCGCCTCTCTGGGATTGTGTGTAGTGCGCCCTGCACCATCCGCGCGTGTCCTGGGGCTTGTTGCAGCCTTCGAAGGTGCAGAGTTGACCGGGGATGTGGAGAGGGCGCATGTCGCGTCCCTGGCGGTGCTGGGTGTAGTGGCCCGGGCACCAGCCTCGGGTGGTGGCGTGCTTGTTGCAGCCCGGGTAGGAGCAGTTTCGGTCTGCGGGTTTCTTCAAGGCGGTCAGGGGTCGGCCCGCGCGGTCCTGGCTGTAGTGAGCCGAGCAGAGCCCTCGGGCCTCGGCCGGAAGGTCGCACACCTCGAAACTGCACTGGGTGGACGGTTGCACCGGCAGGGGTCTCATGGGGCCCCTTCGGCCTTGCGAGTAATGGGCGCCGCACAGGCCAGCGGTTCGCGCATGTCGGGAGCATCCCTCGAAACCGCACGGGCTTTCAGCTTGCTTGACGCGCAGCGGGCGCATTTCCTGGCCGCGTAGTGCCTGGGTGTAGTGGCCGGTGCACCATTGCTGGGTCTTGGATGGTTTGTCACATCCGGGGAAGGCGCAGGGGTCTCGTCGAGTGCCGGCGGGTGTGAAGGTGCCCAGAGGGCGGAGGTCTTGTCCGCGCTGGCGTTGTGTGTAGTGCCCGTTGCACAGTCCGCTGCGTCCCTTGCATGGGCGTTGGCAGGCTGGGAATGTGCAGTGCTCGGGACGCTCGTGCTCGGGTCTGTCGTCCAGGAGCAGCGGTCGCAGAGGTTCGTTGCGCCATTGCTGGGTGTAATGCGAGCGGCACAGCAGTTTCGCGTAATACGGCCGGTCGCAGTCGGTGAATGTGCACGTGGCCGGGTTGTTCACCGTTCGCTCGCGCAGTGGCGCCAGGGGCCTTCCGGTTGCTTCTTGCATGTAGTGCCCGTTGCACAGTCCGCGGGCAACGGCCTTCTGTGTGCAGGTGGGGAAGCGGCACACCGGACTGTCAGGGGAGGGCACTTGGAGGTCTTCCCCGTTGGCGCGTTGTCTGTGATGGGGGCGGCACAAGCCGCCGGCATGGTGAGGCCGGGTGCAGTTGTCGACGTCGCACTGGGAGGGAGCCGGTCCGTTAGGGCGCCGGGTTCTGAGCGGGGTCAGCGGTTTACCGGCTCTGGCTTGGGCGTAGTGGCCGCCGCAGAGGCCCTGAGCACGGCTGAGGTTCGAGCAGGTACTGAAGGAGCAGGGAGGCTTGGCCGCTTCAGGTCTGCGTACGTGGCGCAAGGGCCGCAGCGGCTGGCCCATGTTGCGCTGTGTGTAGTGACCGGCGCACAGGCCTCCGAACTTGGCGCGTGAGGGTCGCCCGCAGCCCTCGAAGTCACAGAGGGTCATCGTCGGTTTCCGCCTCGGTATTCAGGGCTCGTTTCCTGGCCGCAGCGTGTGCGTCGGGCTCTGGAGGCGGCGCTGTGCATCATTCTCGGAACGATAGGGGGCAGGTGTGACATTGGCGGCTCTGGCGTGGATGGAACACGGCGTTGGTGGAGATCTCGGGCCGGGGCGGCTCCTGAAAGTGTGGCGCACTGGCGTTTGACTGCTGGCCTATCTGCGCGAGGTGTGGGTGGGTCAGAGCCGCACCATACTTCCGGACTCGCCTCTCGGCTGTGAGGCGGTGTCCGCACGTAGCGTCAACCTCGTTTTTGGGGCTCGGCAGGCGGGCACGGGGGCTGAATCCCCATGCTGGCAAGTGCTTTGCGGCGTTCAGGGGGCAGGCTGTGCCATCGACGTCGGGTGTTAGTGAGCCATAGCCCCAGACGCACCACTGTGCCGTCGGGCAGGTCTTCGACATGGCGCTGTGGCACGTCGAGATGGCCTTTGCGTTCCCGGAACGACTGCGCTGCGTCGAGTCCGCGTTGGAAGTTCCGCTCCCGCGTGGACGGCGTGATCGGACCCGTTGAGACGGCGGGTGCACTGGCGGTGTGCAGGCCCAGGGTGGTCAGGAGGTTGATCTGGTCTGGATGGGTGGGTGGCTTGTGGTGTTGGGTGTGGAGCCATTGCCCCAGACGGATACCGTTGTCGGTCGCGAAGGTGCGGGGGATGGTGGTGAGCGCGTGGCCGGCCTCGTGGTGGCGTTTTGCGGTGTGGTAATTGCGTTGCCAGGTCAAGGGCCAAGGCGGGTTCCAGTGCGGGTCGAGGTCCGCTAGGGCCTGGGTGCGGGCGGGGGTGAGCTGGTCGGCTCGTTTGCGTTGGGTGGCGAGCCAGCGGCCGAGGGCGAAGCCGGTTTCGGGGTCGTGGTGGTCGACGGGGGCGGCGAGGTGTCCGTGGGTGGTGGCGTAGGCAGCTGCGTGGGTGAAGCCGCGGTCCCAGGCTTGTTGGCGGGGGTTCCAGATGATGCCGAGTTGTTCGAGGGCGTGGGTGCGGGTGGTGTCGAGAGCGGTTTGAGTGTGGAGGTGGCGTTGCCAGGTGAGCCATCGGCCGAGTGGATAGCCGACGGGGTCCTCGTATGTCTGGGGGATGTCGAGGTGGTGGTGGGTGCGGTGGTAGCGGCGGGCGGCGGCCAGGCCGCGGCGCCATTCGGCGCTTTTGGGTTTGAGGACGCGCAGAGTGAGGGCAAGGGCGACTTCGTCGGCCCCTGTGGGGCGCTCGAAGTGGAGCCAGTGGCCGGGTTCGCCGGTGAGGGTGGGGCGGTGGGTACGGGGGTCGGCGAGGCGAGCCTCGAGGCGGCTGTCGTGGGCGCGGAGAGCCTGGATGGTGCGCCACAGGGGGGTGTAGGCGTCGGCGCTAAGAAGATCGTCGGGGTCTTCGTCGGGGGTTAGGTAGACGGGGACGATCAGGGTGGCTTTCTTCCCGGCTCCGGGTTGCTGGCGAAGTGCGCGGCCGACGGCCTGGACGGTATCGACGGGGCTGTTCTTGGGGTCGGCAAAGACGACGGCGTCGATGGAGGGGACGTCGATTCCTTCGCCAAGGACGCGGGCGTTGGCGAGGACGGCGGGTTGTTCGGGGTGGGTGTGGGCGGCAAAGTCGAGAAGGATGCGGCGGCGGACGCGGGGTGGGTGGGTGCCGCTGATCCACTGTGACCACAGGCCGTCGGGCTGCAGGTCGGTGGGGAGGGCGGCGGCAGTGTCGGGGAGCGTGGTGGCGAAGGCGCGAGCGTCTTGGACGCGGTGGTGGAAGGTCAGGACGCGGCGCAGTTTGTGGTCGTGGATGGCTTTGAGGACGGCGACCTGGCGGCCGGCCAGGCGTAGACCGTCGACGCCGGCGCCGGGGCCGGTGGCGAGCCAGTCGCGCAGGGTGGTGTCTTCGATGACGGGGACGAGGATCTGGTAGTCGGCGAGCAGTCCGAGGTCGATGGCGTCGGAGAGCGTGAGGCGGTAGGCGACAGGGCCGAAGAGGGACTCGTCGTCCATGGACGCGACGGTCTCGGCTGTTCCGTTCTGGTCGGCGTCTGCGTCGGCGTCCCAGATGCGGGGGGTGGCGGTGAGGTAGAGACGGTGGTGGGCAGGGATCTGGTCGTCGTGGTGGACGGCTGCCCAGGCTTTGCCGAGACGGCCAGCAGTGCGGTGGGCCTCGTCGACGACCACCAGGGCCCAGGCGGGTAGGCCGTGGGCCTGGTGGGCGGTGACGATGGCGGGCAGGGAGGCGTATGTGGCGTAGACGGTCACCGGCTCCCCCTCTTGGCCGGTGGTGAGGGCGGTGAGTTCGGCGGGGCTGGTGGTCATGGGCAGGTTGCCTGCCGGGGTGTGGTCGGTGGCCTGTCGTGCCGAGCAGACGGCGACCGCCCTTCCTTTACGGCCCGCTGTGTTCCAGGAGCGGGCCGTCTGGGACAGCAGGTCCAGGGTCGGCAGCAGGACCAGAGTCCTGCCGTGTGGAGCCAGGCGGGCTGTGGTGCGGGCGGCGATGAGGGTTTTGCCTGTACCGCAGGCCGCGACCACGGTGGCCCGGGAGCGGGTGTGCAGTGCTTTGACGGCGGCAGTGACGGCTTCCTGCTGGTGCGGACGCAGCGCGATCTCTGGCATGGGGGTACCGCTCCAACTGGGTCGGCCAGGCGTTGCAGAGGGGACGGGTTCCCTGGGCTCTCTGCTCTGTGGGTGTCAGGCTATTCGGCTGCTTCGGTCAGGTGGGCGAGGGTGGAGCCGGTGGGGTTCTTGCGGACGTGGAGTCGGTGCGGGATGCGGCGGCGTAGTTCGGGGATGTGGCTGATGACGCCGACGGTGCGGTCGTGGGCGCGCAGGGAGTCGAGGACGTCGAGGACTTTGTGGAGGGTGTCTTCGTCGAGGGTGCCGAAGCCTTCGTCGATGAAGAGGGTGTCCAGGGGGTTGCCGCCGGCTTCGTGGGTGACGACGTCGGCCAGTCCGAGGGCCAGGGAGAGGGAGGCGAAGAAGGACTCACCGCCGGAGAGGGTGTCGGTTTTGCGGGGGCGGCCGGTCCAGGAGTCGGTGATCTCCAGGCCGAGGCCGGAGCGGGCGCCGCGGGCGGCTTGGTCGTCGGAGTGGGCGAGGGTATAGCGGCCTTCGGACATGATGCTCAGGCGGGTGTTGGCAGCGGTGACGACTTCTTCGAGGCGGGCGGCCAGGACGTAGGCTTCGAGCTGCATTCGGACGCGGGCGCTGGTTGAGTTTCCGGTGACGAGTTCGGCCAGGTGGCGTGCGGTGCTGTGGGCCTGTTCGAGCGGCTTGAGGCGCTGGACGGCGGTTTCGAGATCGGCGGCCAGGGTGGTGAGGTCTTGGGTGCGGGTGTGGGCGGCGCTGGCGGCGGCTGCTGCGGCGGCGTGCTGCTCGTCTGCCGCATCGCGCGCTGCTGTGGCGGTGGCAAGGTCGGCGGGGGGCTGAAAGGCGGCCTTTTGCAATGCCGGGTCTTTTAGGACCGCGGTGTGAACGGCGCAGTTCTCGCGCCATTGGGTGATCTCTGCCTCGATGGCGCGCAGGTCTTGATCGCCGAGGAGGGCCTGCTGGGCAAGTGCCCGGGTGTCGAAGCCCTGGTCTTTCGCGGCGAGGACGGCCTGTTCGGTGCGATCGGTGAGGGTCTGGGCTGCGGCGGCGAGGGTGCGGGATGCGTGGGCGGCTTCTTTGAGACGGTCGGCGATGCGGGTGAGTTCGGCGGCGCGGGCGGCGACGGTGGAGTGGGTGCCGCGGGCTGTGGTGAGCTTGGTGGTCAGCTCGGCGAGTTGCAAGGTGAGGTTGTCGTAGTCGGTGTCGCGGGCGGACAGGCCAGCGGTTGCGGTGCGGTGCTGCCCGGTGTGGTGGGTGTGCTCGGTGTCGAGTGCGCGGAGTTCTTCTTGGACGGCGCCCTGGTCGGCGGCACGGGCCAGGGCGTCGACCAGGGCGGTGTTGAGAGCGGTGTGCTGGCTCTGCAGGGCGGTCAGTGAGGTGTCGCCCGCTTCACCGGTCGCGGTGGCTGCCTGTTCTCGCAGGTCGTGCAGGGCGACTGCGGCGGCGTCCCGAGTGGCGTTGGCCTGCTGGTGGGCGGCTTCGGCGTCCTGTTCGTCCTGGCGTGTGGGCTGCCCGTCCTGGGCGGAGGCGGGGGCCGGGTGGGTGCAGGATCCGCAGACCGGGCAGGGAGCGCCGTCGGTGAGGGTGGCGGCGAGTTCGGCGGCCATGCCTTCGGTGCGCCGGCGGCGGATGTCGAGGTAGGCGTGGCCGGAGGAGGTGGCGGTCTGTTGTGCGTCTGTCAGGCGCTGTTCGGCCTTGGCGACTTTCGCAAGGTGAGTGTCACGGCGCTTGGCGGCCTCGATACGTGTGTTGAGGCTGTCCAGGGCGTCGTGGTGACGGCGGCTTTCTTGTTCGGCCTGGCGGGCGGTTTCGCGTCGTGTCTCGAGGTTGTGGCGCTTGTCGGACTCCGCGTCGAGCCAGTCCTGGGAGGTTCGTTGCTGGGTGGCGAAGTCCTGCCGTTCGGCGTCGATGCGCTCCAGCTGGGTGGTCAGCCGGTGGACGGTGTCTTCTTCGGGGATGAGTGTGGTAAGGACGGCGGCTTCGTCCCGGGTGGTGTGCTCGATGGCTTCCAGCTGGTCGGTGTCCAGGTCCGCGTGCTGGGGCAGCAGGAGCTTGCGGGCGCTGTGTTCGGCGCGCTGGGCGTCGGCGTAGTCGCCTGCTGCGGTCTCGGCGGCATGTAGCTGGGGGGCTGCCTGCTGGGCGCGGCGAGCCTGGTCGCGGCGCTGCAGGAGGGTGTCCTGGTGTGGTTTTTGTTCCTGCAGCAGGTCGAGCTGTCGCCGGGCGTCTGTGTGGCTGGCTTGTTGCTGGTGGAGTTCGCGTGCTGCGGCTTCGAGGGTCTGCTGTTTGGTCAGGTGGACTTTGGCTGTTGCGGCTGCTTGGAGTGTTGTGTCGTGGTGGGTGTGGCTGGTGTGCAGGAGGTCCTGGGCCCAGGTCTGTGCGGGCTCGGTGAGGGTGTGGGGGTCTTCGGGGGTGGGTGCGGTGTGTTCGGTCGAGAGGTCGTTTCCGGCGGCCTGGTGGATGCGTTCGGCCAGGCGAAGGACGTCGGCGCGGGCGGTGTCGCGGTTTTTCTCGGTGGTGCGGCTGTGGTCGTTGAGCCAGCGTTCGATGAAAGAGAAGCGGTGGGTGCGGAAGAGTTTCCCGAGGAGTTCGCGCCGGCCGTGGGCGTCGGCGTGGAGGAATTTGGTGAATTCGTTCTGGGGCAGCAGGACGACCTGGCAGAACTGGTCGCGGCTCATGCCCAGCAAGTCGGTGATCTCGGCGGAGGCTTCCTGGTGGGATTTGCTGGCTGCTTCCCAGTGGCCCTGGCCGGTGGTGTCGGTGGTCCACTCGCTGAGGTAGGTCTCGGGCTTTTGGGGGGTCTCGCCTGTGCCGGATCGCTTGGGTCGCATCTGGGTGGGGATGCGACGGATGCGCAGGCGGCGGCCTGCGAGGGTGACGTCCAGGGTGACTTCGGTCAGGAGGTCTGCGGGGGCGTGGTGGCTGCGCAGCAGCAGGTCGCGGTCGCCGGGGGGTTTGCCGTAGAGGGCGTAGCAGATGGCGGCGAAGACGGTGCTTTTCCCGGCGCCGGTGTCTCCGTGGAGGAGGAAGAGGCCGTCGGCGGACAGGGTGTCGAAGTCGATGGTGTGGGTGCGTGCGAAGGGGCCGAATGCCTGCAGGTGCAGGGTGTGCAGGCGCATGTCAGACGGTTTCCTTCTGCTGTTCGTTCATGCGGGAGGCTTCGACGGCTTGCTGGAGCAGGGCGTGTTCGTCCGGGGTGGGGTCGGTGCCGCGCATGCTGTGGATGAAGTCGGTGGTGATGTCGAGGTCGCTGCGGCCGCGGATACGTTCGCTGTAGGTGGTGTTTGTGGCCTGTGCGGGGATGTGTGCGGGGCGGTGCTTGAGTTCGGCAGTGTGAGGGAAGCGGCGGCGCAGGCGGGCCATGGCTTCGAAGGGCAGGGCGGTGTCGGTGAGGGTGACCTCGAGCCAGGCGTCCGTCAACGGCTCGTGGGCGGGGTTGGTCAGGAGGTCGTCGATGAAGCCGGTGACACGTTCCAGGCGGCGTGGGACGGGGCAGGGCCGGAGGGTGAGGGTGGGGGCTTCCCCAGGGGTGAGGTCGACGAGCGTGATCGTTTTGGTGTGGCGGGCTTCGGAGAAGGAGTAGGCCAGGGGGGAGCCGCTGTAGTGGATGCGGTCGGTGATGTGGTGGGCGCCGTGGAGGTGGCCGAGGGCGACGTAGTCGATGCCGTGGAAGAGGTCGGCGCCTACGTGGGCGATGCCGCCGACGGTGATGTCGCGTTCGCTGGTGGACTCCTTGGTTTTGTCGCGTTCTTCGGGCTGTCCGGTGCCGGGGGTGACGAAGGCGTGGGCGAGGACCACACAGCGGGTGTTGGCGGGCTGGTGGGTGGCGAGGTCGGTGCGGATGCGGTCCAGGGCTGCGGTCAGTACGGCGCGGTGGGAGGCGGCTTCTGCTTCCAGCGGGGCGCGGGCCATCGAGGGCTCGAGGTAGGGGGTGCCGTAGACGGTGACGGGGCCGTGGGTGTCTTCGAGAATGACAGGGGTGTGGCAGGTGGCGGGGTCGGTGCGCAGGTGGATTCCGGTGCGGGCCAGGAGGCCGGAGGCGACGCCGAGGCGATGGGCGGAGTCGTGGTTTCCGCTGATCATGATGATCGGTACGTTCAGGTCCGCGAGCTGGTGCAGAGCGTGATTGAACAGGCGTACAGCGTCGAGGCTGGGGATGGCCCGGTCGTAGATGTCTCCGGCTACCAGGACGGCGTCGACGTTCTCGGTGCGTGCGGTGTCGACCAAATAGTCGAGGAAAACGCGCTGCGCGGGTACCAGGTCTTCTGAATGGAATCGTCGGCCCAGGTGCCAGTCGGATGTGTGGAGGAACCTCATACGCGTACACCTCGAGCTTCGTCACTCAGCGTGATTGTCAGTGTCGGAAGGGAAGATAAGAGGCGTGGGAAGGAGGAGAGATGCCCTCTCCAAGGTCTGCTCGTGCTGCCTGCGTTCCCTCGCCAGGCGGGTGCAGATGGTGTGGTATCGACGCCCGGATTCATGCCCGCCAGTGGGTGGAATCGGTTGGCTGGCATGCGTGGGTGGCGCCGACCGACGAGCAGCGCAAAGAGCGCATGCTCTTGCGCCGGGCGCAGCGGCCGGCGTCTGGTCAGTGAGTGAGTTCTTGTAGGCGGGTGAAGATTTCCCGCAGCTGGCGGGGCACGTCCCCGGGGACAGTGAGGGTGGTGGCAAGCCCATAGACCATGGCGGGTTTGCCGTTGGGGCTGTTGTCTTCGGCTTCTTTTTTGATCATGTCGAGGATGCCGGCGCTAAATTTCTTGCCGTCGCGGTGTGCCTTGAAGTCGTCCGGGTGCCAGGTCAGGGGGGCCGGCTTGGGCCATAGGGCGTTGGCGGCAGTGGTCCACTGTTCGTTGCTGAAGAGTTCCTCGAGTTCGTTGTGGCCCTCGGCTTCGCCGACGTAGGACACCTGGTTTTCGAGGTCGAGACCGGCTCGTCGGAGTCGTTCTTCTTTGAAGAGTTTGTTGGTGCGGCTGTCGGCGTCGACCATCAGCATGACGGTGCGCTGGTGCTTGATGAGGTAGCTGGCCAGGTGGAGGGCGCCCTCGTTGTTCTCACAGCCCCACAGGGCAATGCCCGCGGCCTGGAGTGACATGTTCTGGGCCAGGCGGAACAGCAGAGGGAAGCTTTTTTGCTCGGTGTCGCCTTCGACGGCGAGGAAGCAGCGTTCGTGGAGCAAGACAGAGTTGCGCAGGCCCAGTGATGCTGCGATCTGGCTGAGGTGGAAGTCGATCCCGTCGTGCTGGTCGTCTTTGAGGCGTTCAACGACGGTGCGGCCGCCCGGTCCGAGGCTGAGGTGGACCACGTCGGCGATGTCAACGCCGTCGATGAGGTTCATCGAGTGGGTGGCGACCATGACGTTCACGTGCGGCAGGGCGCACTGCTTGCGGACGATGTCCATGACCGTGCGCTGGTGGCGGTAGTCGAGGTGGGTGTCAGGCTCGTCGTAGACGACGATGGTCTGCGTGGGCTGGGTGGCTGCGGGTTCTCCTGTTGCGGCCAGTTCGGCGTTCTCCAGAATGTTGCTGGTCCATTCCCAAACAGCCAGGGCGATGCGGCGGGTGCTTCCCTGGCCAGCGCGCGTCAGGTCGACCGGTTCACCGTCGGCTCTGGAGACGTGCAGGGGGGCGCCTTTGAATCCTCCACTGAAGGAGACCATGGGCTTGACGTTGACCTCGACGTACTCGCCGCAGTGCTGGCGGATGTGACGGCACAGGGAGTCGGCTTCCTTCTCCAGCCGCTGGTTGATCTCTTGCTCGATCTCGCGGACACGGCCCTGGAGGGTCTCGTCTTCCAGGTGAGTCTTGTAGCTGCTGTTCAAAGCGGTGTGCACGGCGGCGTCGGGGCTTTGGTGTTTGCCTCCGAACGACAAGAGCCGCGGGAGTCGCTCTTCGAGCATCTTGGGAAGCGGCTGCCAACCCTGTTCCTGGGGAACGGTCCTGGCGTGTGCCGTGAGTTCTGCCAGCAGGGATTCCTTGAGGGCTCCTGCCGGGGACAGGCCGTACTCAGCGACGAGGGTCGCGAGGGCTGGCTTGAGGAGCTGGTTGAGGTCGCGCAGTTTCGGGTCGGCAGGCCGGCTGCCGAAGTACTCCAGACAGGCCGCCGCCTCCCCCAGAGGCGAACGCCGGCGGATGCGCACGTGCTCGCCCAGGCCGCTGCGGTCCTGCTCTTCGGCATCCAGCCGGAAGCGGCCCTCTACCCAGGTTTCGGCGCACCGCCGGCCTTTGGAGTCCCCTTCGCCCTGCACATAGGTGCGGTCCTCGTCGCTCAGGCGGTGCTCGCCGAGGAGGAAGGCCAGTGCGGTGAGCACCGCGCTCTTGCCTCCGTCGTTACGGCCGGCCAGAACAGTGGGCCGACTGACAGGAATGTCCTCGACGTGAGCCAAGGAGCGGAACCCGCGCGCGGAGTAGCTGTCGAGATACACGGGAGCTGCTCCGTATCTCTCCGTCCGGCGGTGGACAGAGGTGTGGCGTGCGGCAAGCGCAGATGCTGATGAGGCGCCTGTGCCACTGGCACAGGCCGTCATATTAAGTGCTGTTGAATAACTGCAGTATGTTTTGCGTCAGTTGAACTGGTGAGTAGCTTCGCGCGCCACCACCGCGGGAACCGCCCTTTCCCAAGGGCAAGGCACTCACGCAAACCCCCATTCGCACGCATGATCGAGATCGACAGAGGTGCATCGTCGGCCTGGATTCGACCACGGCGCCGGATAGGGGAATCACGCGCGAGGCCGCAGCAAGCCGAGCGGACATGACACCACCGGCCCGCACCTATGTGATGGAACACGCAGTCGACTCTTGAGGTGGACATGCAGGGCACGCGAGGCGGCGAACAGCACACCAGACGATCGACCGCTCGGGTCCCGAGAAGGCTCTGCCCCGGTTCCGAGAGTGGGATGCGTTCTCCCAGGCCCGTGAGCCGCAGAAGCACTCCGCGCTCCTGGTTGGCAGTAGAAGCCGGTGCGCTTGATCCTGCCGCATCCTTATCAGAACGGGGATGCGAGCCCGTCCTCCCACTCACTCACCTCGATGCGTGCCTGTAGGGCACGCATGCCTACCGCCTCCTGGGCAAGGCGGCAGCCGGCGGCGAGAAGCGCTGCGGCCCGCGTTGCTAGCGGTTCGGAGAGCCAGCCAGCGAGTTCTAGGGCCTTTTCGTGAGGCACCGGCGTCTGTCCTGGCTGCGGCGCACCGATCTCGAGCAACAGCCGGTACAGACCTGCCGCCGGACGTACGGGAGGGAGCCCTTCCTGGGCTGCCCTTCGATGTGCGCTGGCTGGGATTCGCAGGCCATCGGCGTCGAGATCGCCGAAGTATGCGATCGCGCGTACCTCCGTCATGGCGAGGACCGAGGCGACCGACGCTTCGAACGCTGCCCCCGCTCCCCATGCAACCCGTCCGACGTCTCCGGGATTGGCAGTCAGCAGGCGAGTGAGGGTGTCGAAGGTGTCGGCGTTCTCGACTACGAGAAGCACTGGGCCGCCTCCGATCCTGCGGGTCGACAGTGGCGGGTGCGCCCTGAAGGTGCGCAGGAGTTCAAGCGTGAGTCGGTCCGGCGCGAACAGGGAGGTGTTGAGCAGAGCATCGAGACGCTTCTCGTGCCCGAGAACTTCGAGAGATCGTTCTCTCAGTGGTGCGACGTCGTCGTCGCGGCCGCAGTCTCGCAGCCAGTCGTTGATTGAGCGCAGGGTGCCAATCTGTCCCAGCGTGAGCCGAGCGGATGCGGCCCAGGCGAGTTCCGGGCGCCACGCTATCGCTTGGGCGGCTGCTGCGGCCGTGGGTGAGGGTTGAGGGGCTGGCAGCTTGAGGCGGGTCGGCAGCGCGGGGGTCGCCGAGGTGTCCTTGGTGTGGGAGCAGCTGATCAAGCCTGCGGCGGTGAGCGCTTCGATGGCCTCAGCGAGGTCCGTACGGCGGCTGGGGCGCATCGCGGAGGCTGCGTCGGCGATGGCGAAGACTTCCCAGAGTTCTGTGAGGGTGAGGGTTCGTCGTGGCCATTCCTCCAGTGCTGCGGCGAGTCTCATGGCTCGTGGGGACAGTGTGGCGTTGGCTGAGGTGGAGGGGTTCATGGCGTCTCTGTGGGCCGGCGGTAGACCCGGGCTGCGGTGACTGTTCCCGGTGCTGCGCCGGGGGTCGCGGTTTCGACGTCTTCGAAGGGATGTGGCATTTGGGCGCGGACAGTGTCGGCCACTCGGATGTGCTTGAGTCCCGCTCGTAGATCGGCGTCGTTTCGCATCCGGATCCATAGCGGGAACGCTGCCAGGGCGCGGTCGTCGGACAGTCCGGTGGTGTATACCAGTTGGACGCCCAGGGCTGAGGCCACGCCCTGCTGCAGGTCGAGGAGGTAGGAGGCGCTCGCCTTGCCGATCGGGTTGTCGAGGAACAGTACGCCGGAGTGACGGTTGCGCATCTGGCCTCGTTCGTTGGCTCGCAACGCAGCCATGGTGCAGTACAGGATGATCGCGGCCGTGAGTTCCTGTCCTCCGGAGAACACTGTGTTCATCTGCTCGACCGGGACTCGCTCGTCGCGCAGGACGGAGTCTGGCTTCAGTACTTCGACGCTGAAGCCTTTGGGAACGGCGGCTTCGGCGGAGCGCAGGAGGAGTGCGATGCCGTCCCGTTTGGGGGCGCTGCCGCGGGCTCCGATCTGGCGGGCTGCTGTGGAGGCGGCGATCTCGTCAACGAGTTCGCCGATGCGGGCGGCGAGCAGGCTGGGGTCAGGATCGGTGAAGCGGATGCGGAGGAACTCTTTGCCTTCCCAGTCACCGAGCCCGGAGGGCAGTCGGGACAGGCGTGTTGCAGTCCGTAGGGTCTTGAGCGCCCCATCAGTGAGCGCGGCCAGTCGCTCGACGATGAGTTTGCGATGCTTGCCGGCGTTGTCCAGATCCGTGTTCAGTGTGGCGAGCCGCTGCGCGAGCTGATCGGCGAATTCTGTGGCACGGGCGCCCAGTTGTTCTCGTCCCAGGCTGATGATGGCCCGCCTGGCGACGTTCGTTGTCTTTTCGAACCGGATGTCACCGACGAAGCGGACCGCTCCGTCGACGAGTCCATTGAGGGCGTGGGTGGCGTCGCTGGCGGCGGCGCGGGCTTCACGCAGATCGCGTCGCATCCGGTCAGATTGATCGCGGGCGCTCTCCGCTGACTGCTGGTAGGGCTCGACGGTGTCGGGGCCCAGTTGCGTCGTCGTCGGCCGTGCTCCCTGAGGACCGGAGGTGTCGTCAAGGGTCGCTTGTACAGGCTGGAGCACTTCACGGAAGCTGCGGGCAGCTTCGCTTGCCTGCTGCATGTGGCGTTGCAGGCCTGCAACGTTCCGCGTGGCGATTTCGAGGGCGTCTTGGGCAGCACGCTGCTCGGCCTGGGCTGTTTCCAAAAGCTGGCGTCCCTGCTCGACGGAGGCAGGGCGGCGTGTCTCGGGGAGAACGATCCACACGTTGCGGTCGCGGTCGGCGGGGCTAGCGGTGCGCAGGTCGCTGCGGAGTTGTCCGACGCGTTCGTTCGCAGTGCTGATGGTCGTAGTCAGCCGCTGCTTGTCTCGGTTCGCCCGTGCGATTTCGGCCTGCCGGCTGGCGCGGTCGGCGCCGGCGGGTGTGGTGAGCAGTCGTTCGGCTTCAGCGGTCGCCTCGGGTGGGATTCGTTCAAGGTCGGTGCGGCGTCGGGCGGCTTCGGTCATGGCCCGGTCTGCCTCTGCTCGGAGGTCTTAGCCGACTTCGAGGCTGCGGTAGACGTCGGCTGCGGCTTCGTAGGCCTGTTGGAGGGCCAGCAGACTTTGGCTCGGGACGGTTGGAGCGATGGCGCCACTGGCGGTGACGACCTCGGATGCCGCGACGAGGTGGCGCTCGGCGCGGTCTCGGGCGTTCTCTGCCGCCCGCACGGCCTCTTCGACCTGTGTCAGCTTCTGTTCCCGGGTCTCGGCTGCCTCTCCCACGATACGGCGAGCCGTTTCCATGGCCTGCTCAGCCTCGCCGGCTCGCCGCTGTGCTTCGGCAGCACGCTCCACCTTGGCCGTGAGCCGTTCGAGAGCGCCTGCTGTGTCTGCGGCGGCCCGCTCCTGTGTGCGCAGCTGGGCGAGTTGAGCGGGGTAGACGGCGTCGCGCTCTGCCCAGGTTTCCACGTCTGCGGTTGCTGCCTGCGCCTGCTCTTTCGCTGTGGCGACGGCGGCGTCTGCGGCCAGGAGTTGCTCCGTCAGCTCGGTAAGACGGCCGGATGGGCAGGCTTTGCGCCAGGCACCGAGTTCGGCGGCGACTTCGCGGCTGCGGTGCAACGCCGTGGCGAGTGTCGCGATCTCCTGGCCGCGGCGTTTCATGTCCTCGCGCAGCTCCGCCCGGCGCGCTTCGGCGGCTTCCTCGTCGAACATGGCCGGGTTGGTCTCGAGCACGAAGCGGGCTGAGGTCAGATCAGTTGCGGTGAGCAGCTGCACACCGGTGCCGACGGCAATCGCGGCTGCGGGCAGCAGGTTTGCCGCTGCGATGGCGGTGCGGGCCTGGGGAAGCTGCGTTGCGTCGACGAGCACGATTCCGTCGGCGAGTTCTGGATGTGTCGCGATGAGGGTGATGCGTTCGCTGGCGGAGGCATTTTGTGCCAGGTAGCGCCAGCCTGTGTGGGCGGCGACGCCTGAGTCCCGCAGAACCTCGACGGCGACCTCGACCTCAGGTCTGGCCGGCAGCAGGCCGCCGTCGCCTAGCGCGGTGAGAACACGGTGGTCGCCGTTCTGTACAGCGCGTAGGCCGTCCAGCCGTTCTTCACGTGTGCCGATGTCTTCGGCGAGCTGGCCAGCGAGTGCTTCCGCCGATGCGTCGAGGGTCGCCGTGTCGATACGGTCTACTGCTAGGGCGGCGGCGAGGACTTCATAGGCGGCCAGTCGCGAAGCGCGGGCGGTCAGATCCTGCAACTGTTGTGCTATCGGCTGCTGTTCGCGCTCTTTGTCCAGCAGCGCCCCGGCGGCTTCGCTGGCGCGGATTTGAGCGTCCTTGAGCTTCCGTGCGACCTCTGCGGCCTTGCGTTCTGTAGCAGCGAGCGTGTCTTCGAGGAGGGCTGCTTTCGCGTGGGCTTCCTGGGCCGCGGCGGGCACGTCTGAGCCAGCCGGCATGAGACCGTCGGAGATGGCCTGGGCTACTGCGCGGGCTGTCTCGCTGACTTCGGCCAGGGCTGACTGCTGTGCGCTGCGGGCCTTCTCCTCGTCCCGCAGCGCGGCAGTGCGCTGCTCGTCCGCCTTCTTGGCGGTCAGCTTGCACTCCTCAGCTTCCTGATTGAGCTTTCGTGCCTGCCCATGGTCATGGGCTGCCGCGTTGTGGAGTTTCGCCAGCAGCTGGGCCGCGGCCGCGTCGCGTGCGGCCAGAGCGGGTCGCGCGGTCTCCTCGGCGTCGGCGATCTGGCGCTCGAGCGCGCGTGCGTGAGCAACCGATTGGTCACGGGCTTCGACCATCTCGGACGCCGTCCAGCCAGCCAGTTCGAGCTCGATCGCTGCTTGTGCAAGCTGCGCTGCGTCTTGCTGTTCCTCCGCGGCGGCGAGTTCTAGGGCAAAAATCTGACGGCGGATTTCGTTGACGACGTCGCGCGTTCGGTCGCGGTCGGTTTCGGATGCGCTTGCTTGGGTTACTGCTGCAGCGTGCTCGCCGGTCAGCCGTCTGGCGGCAGTCTGTTCAGCGTTGTGGCGCGCTGCGACTTGGGCGCTGAATGCGTGGATGTCTTGCTCCGTGCGCTGCAGTGTGGCTCGCGTCTGCATCGCCGTGGTGTGCGCTGCGCCGACGGGGTGCAGCGCCGCTACGGTGCCTTCGGCGAAGTCGCGCTCCATCAACATCGCGGATCGGTCGCCGACGGTGGTGGCGTAGCTGTCGAAGTTGTCCGCCACGCTGACGGCGTCGGCGGGGTCCATGACGATCGTGAGGAGCCAGTCGACGAATTCCTTGCTGCTCTTGAATTTGAATGCGCTGGCCGCTTCCCCTTCGTCGGCGTTCATCTGGCGCTGGATGGCGAACAGCTCGGGTTCGATGCGCAGGCTGCGCAGATGGTCGAGCCACTCCCCTTGATGGGATCCGATCCAGGCCAGCTGGGTGGCTGGGTGGTTGCGGTCGATCTCCTCCAGCGCCTCCTGGAAGTGGCCCAGTCGTAGGCGGCGGCCGTCGGCGGTGAAAGGGAGCGTGGACACTTCGACGGCGGCGTTGGGGCGCAGCGACCACCATGCCTCACCCAGCTTGCGGCCGTCGCTGGTGCGCTTGCGTCGCCACTGGTAGGTCTTTCCGGTGACGATGCGTTCGCCGGTTTTGACGTGCATCCACTCCAGTACGACGTGTCCCGCGTCCTCGCCCACGACGAACTTTTCCAGTACTTCGGACGCGCCGCCGAGGGTGTTGCGTTTCCCAGGCAGGATGACAGAGAAGAGCAGTTTGAGCAGGACGCTCTTGCCTCCGCCGTTTTCCAGAAGGAGGAGGCTATAGGGGCTGGGGCGGCGCGGAGGCGCGTCGAACAGCGTCCCCCCGCCGATGGGCTCACCCACATCGGCGAGATTCAAGGTGACGTCGGTGAAACGGGCACCGCGCGGGCCGACGCCGAACATGCGGACGCGGTTGAGTTCGTACACAGTCATCCCCTACAGCTTGGCGATGCCGTCGGGCGACCATTCGACGGCGGTCAGCGTGCCTGTCCCATCAGTGATCTCTGTGATGCCGAGCGCCAGGAGCTCGTCGAACATGATCGCGCCGGCTTCCCGGACTTGTGCCCGGTAGCGCGGCGTCGTTCGGTAGGTGCCGCCTCGCGCGTCGCCGGTGCGTACCAGCAGGCCTTGGTCGGCGAGGAAGGCAAGGGCCTTGCTGACGATGCCGGTCGTCGAGGTATGGAGTTTGCGTCCATCGCCGGTCGCCCCGGTTTGGGCGCGGCGCGTATAGACCCTCCACACCGCCTCCAGGCCCGGTCGGTCGCTGGATGGGTCGGTGTCCGCTCCTTCGGCCGTGGCGGTTTCGGCCAGAGCGGTGGAGGCCTGGCGCACGAAAGCTTCGACTCCCTGTGCGGTGATCCGGCCGAGGTAGGTTTCGTCGGCGAGGTCTGCCGGGCGTGGGAATGCGAGGGTGGCGGCGCCCAGGTGGGCCAGTGCGTGCAGCACCCGCTCGTGTGCTTTCCCATCGCCGCCGGTCCGACGCGCATAGTCGGTCATCCGGATGGCGAAGACGCTTTCCTCAGTGGAAGCGACGACCACGCCCGTCCGCTCGGTGACCTCGAGGATGACCAGGTCCAGTCCTCGGGCAACGGCGGCAGTGACGGTGGCGAACTCGTCGTCGCTCCGAAAGCGCCGCACCAGCCGCCTGTATTCGTCGTCGCGGGAGGGGACGAGTTTGGGCCGTAGGCCGAAACCGACGAGGCGGGAGGCTTCGGCGGCGGTGTCGGCGGCGCTCATGCAGCCCCCCTTTCCCGCCCTGCAGGCATCAGATCTCGGGAGAGGGCTCCCATAACTGCCCCTTCAGGCCCTGCGCCGTCGCCATCGGCGGGAGTGGTCAATCCGGCTCGGGCAACGATGAGATCGGCGCCAGCAAACTCAGGATCACTCAGCACGGCACCGTCGTCCACAGCGAGAAGCACCGAAGACGCGCCGTGCCGGACGGCCGGGCCGATCTCTTGCGCTGCGAGGGCGAGCACCCGCACCACCACGAGCAGCGGCAGCTCAGGATGCAGATCGCGAGCTTCCTCCAGCAGCCCGGACAGACGCCGCGGTGCCTCCACGTCGAGGTCCAGCAGCCACTCCAGGTGCTCGTAGCACTCCTCCGGGAAGCGAGGTACCTCTGCCGCCTCCGACAACTCCGGCTCCTCGATCTCGCTGCCCAGCACCTCGCGGACCGCCGGAGGAGTCACCAGCAGGGTAAAGAGGTCAGCCAAACGCAACGCCGGGCGCACGGCCAGTCCGACGACCCGCGTGAAGTAAGCGGCGAGCACCCCGTCGGCGTCGCACACCGGCAACGCGAGCGCCGGCTGCAGGAGCTGAGCGTGGAGGTCGAGGTCCGCCCGCATGGGCTGCGGTGCGAACGTCTGCCGGTCCTGCTCAGCCCGAAAGCGCCGACCGGCGTTCTGAAGTGCTGCCTGGAGCTGCTCGTGACGTCGCAGGCAATCGCGAACGATCCCCACAAGCGCAGCAGCCTGCTGCTTGCGCACAGGGGTATCGGCGGTGTCACGCGCCTCTGTGATGTTCACCAAGATAGCGTTCTCCGCCCGGCAGCGGGCCTCGATGTGCTCAAGCGCCTCCGCGATGAACGTCGGCATGGCGGTCAGCCAGTCCACCGTACGCACGTCGCGGCTCGTGGCTTCGAGCCGCTGACGCAGCATCTCGCCGTACTGGATCGTCCGGTACCGCGCGGCCTGAGCAGCAGCTTGCGCGTCTGAGAGCCGACCACGCCGAATCAGCGTCTCCAGCCGTACATCCGCGGCGATCTGCGCCGACTCGATGTCAACCTCCAGCGCACCGACAAGAACGTTGACCGCTTCATTCGAAGCACGCAGGTAGATCCCGCCGTCGGCTCCCGGAACCTCCTCGAGAAGGCGGAAGTCGAAATCACGCCGCTCGTACCGCCCGTCGGTACCCGTCATCCCGTAGACCGCGCGGAAGCCTCGATCAGCCGATCCCACGTTGAGGAGGTTCTCAAGCACCCACCCAGCGGCGTGCTCGTGCTCAGTTGCAGAGCGGTCCGGCGCCTGATCAGCGGCGTAGCGGGACAGATCTTCAACGGTCCGCTCCGGAGAAGCGCCGGCGTCGAAATCCATCGCGAGAGTCACCAGATCGATCGCGTGCAGCGCAAGCTCGCTCATCTGGTAGGCAGTCAAGTCAGCCGACTGAACAGATGGCTTACGGGCGTCCAGGTCGTGTAGGGGCGCAGTGCACGCCAACGCTTTGATGCGCTGGGCGAATCCAGTGTCTAAGTTCGCATGTCCTTCAGCCACCCTCCAAACGGTAAGGGGGAGCACTGACAACGCGCCGCGTTTGGCTAAAGCCGACAGTCAAGGTGGCCGAGATCCAAGCAGAACGTCCCTGGTCACCACTACCCTCACCACTCCGGCCGCTAGGCAGCGGCCGGTCTTTCCCTGGCCCGTCGTGGAAGATCGGCGAGGGCGACGTAGATGCCATGCGGGTGCATGCGAGGAAGCTGCGTGCATGTGGGGATGGTCGTGGCGCTCAGACGGCAGGGCTGGCACGACGCACGAAGTGCCCGCCCCCACCTGGCGCGCAGGGCGCCTACTCGAAGCGAACTCGCCTGAGTCGACAGTGCTTTGACATGACACTGCCCGACATCGCCCGCACACCGGACACATATGGTGCCGGTGTATCCCTGCGCAGCAGTGCACCCTGCAGAAGCAGTTCAGCCGTTCGCCGCGCGCAGTACCGGGTGTCATTCTGCGGACCATGACGTGCACGGCATCACTGACTTTGAGCACCGGCGAACTTGACCGGCTCGCCGCGCAGGGCGCTGAAGGGATTCTGGACGGTGAGGGGTACTTCAGATGCGACCTGGCCGCGTATCACCCCTGCCGGCACGTCGCTCTCGTGGATGTCCTCGTTCTTGAAGGGCAGTTGCCCGTCACCACGCACTGGCTCTGGTGGCAGGCGGCCGGCCATGGACTGACTCTCGGACCCTCATGCGAGCGCTGCCCGCTGCCTCTGCATCACCCCGCGGGCTCGGGCTGGACGAATGTCCCGCAGCAAGCAAGAAAGGACTGTGCAAGCATCCGGTGGGCCACCTGGGAGACCACTGGCTCTGACCCGCCGAGCCGCATCCCCTCGTGCACGCAGCCCGCCCGCCTGACGTCATACGTTGCCTGATCGCGAATGACCACTCGGAGACATCCGGCCCACTCTTCTAGGGGTGAGCAGTCAGCGAGGGCGCCAGGTTCGAACTTCGAGGTGCGTGATGTGGGCGTCTTCGTGAATGCGGCCGTTTTCGAGGAGCCAGCTATGGACGGCGCCAGTGACGTCGCCGCCTGCTGCATCGACGCGGCGGGCGAAGTCGGCGGCATCAAAGCCTCCCGTGACAGCGGATCCGTAGGAGCGCTCCTCTGTGTGGTCGGCCCGTTGGACAACGTCGCGGCGGATGCCGGGGGAGTCGGTTCGGCTGCCCGAAGCAAGGGTGTAGCCGGTCTTGGGCATGCGGACGGTGAAGGCGAGGCGGAGGTGTTGGCGGGCAGCTTCGGCGATCAGGGGGCGTAGGCGCGTGGCGCCGGAGGCGATGGCTTGGGCACCGGCCCGGCCGGTACCGGTTCCGGCGGGGGTGATGAGGACGGCTTTGGTCCGAACCCGGGCGCGGGCGCCGGAGCTGGTGGTGCGACGGGTGATGTGAGGGGCTGCGAGGGCGGCGAGTTCAGAAGTGTCGGTGATGCCAGCAGTCTGGACGGCGGCCAAGGCGTGGGTGAGGGCGGGGACGAAGGCGGCTCCTTTGTGGCGTGTGTAGAACTGGGAGACCAGGGAGGGGTCCCGTCCGATGATGCGGGCGATGTCGCGCTTGGTGAAGCCGGCGGCCTGGAACTGGTCGGCGAGTTGGGCAGCCTCGTTCAGTTCCGGATCGGTGGCGGGGCGGCGGGTGCGCGGGGGCATCAGGCCTCCCTGGGTGTGGCGGCTGCCGTCTTCTGGAGGGCGGCTCGGCCGGCGTCGCGAAGGGTGAGGAGTTCATCCTCGGTGGTAGGTGCGGTCAGGGGGCCGGTGAGGTGGCCCTTGTGGAGGTAGTCGCCGGGTTGGCCGTGGTAGGGCCAGGCCTGGGGTTGGGTGAGGTAGACGGCGTCGGTGCGGAAGGCGACGACGCTGCCGGGCGGGGTGTGGAGGGCTCCGGCGTAGGTGTTGTCGTCGCGGTGGCGCTGGGAGAGCAGGGCAGCGCGGGCGCCGGACCAGATCGTGGCGGCCCATTCGGGGTGGGCGTTGGGGTCGCGGGTAAAGCCGGTGGGCCGCTGCCAGGTGATCTGTTCGTCGGTGAAGCCGACGATCTCGGCGTCGGCGGGGACGTCGCGCTCGTGGGTGCGGGGGGTGGTGCCGGTGACCATGCGGGGGCGCTGGGCGAAGGAGCCGATGCCGTAGAGGAGAAGAGAGCGGACGGCGCGGGAGGCGAGGCGGGCGGCCTGGCGCTGTGCGGGGTCGCCGTGGAGGCCGGCCTCGGCGGCGAGGGCGGACCAGGCTTCCTTGAGCTTTTTCGACCAGTCATCGAGCGGTTTGCCGTCGTCCCACAGCAGGCCGTCGAGGATCTCGATGTGCCAGGGCTGGATCGGGTTGGCGAGCGCGGTGTGGATCTCGGGTCCGCCGGCCCAGGTGGTGAAGGTGGTGCAGGGCTTGGCAGGATAGTGCCAGGCACGGTCGCCGGGAGCGGGGGCGGGGAGGATGCCGACGTGGTTCCAGGTGTCGGGGACGGTGACGCGGACGTGCCAGTGGCCGCAGCCGTAGAGGGCCTTGATCTGGTCCTTCTCGCTCCAGGAGGCGAAGGTGGCGGCGGTGATCCGCTTGGGGGTGCCGACGGGTGATTTCCAGGTGTGCTTGGCGTAGGCGAAGGTGCGGTCGTACTCGGCGAGGGCGGGCAGCTTGTCCGGTACCTGGGGCGGGGTGATGAGTTCGGTACGGCCCTGGCCGGCGGTGGCGTGGAGCAGTCCGCGGAGTTCCTCGGACAGGACCGGGTAGCCGTCGGCGTGCTGGCCACGGGCGGGGATGGTGCGGGTCCACAGGTCGCGGCCGGTCTGGGACGGGGAGCCCATCAAGACGGCGTCGCTCCAGTGGGTGCGCAGAGCCTTCCAGAGAAGGACGAACGCGTCGCGGACGATCGCGGGGTCGGCGCCTTCGGGGTCGAACCACTCCCCCACCGAGCGGATCTCGACGTGGTGCTGGCCGTTGTCGCTCTGGTAGCGGCCGACGGGGTTGCGGGGGTGGACGAAGTGCCCGGCCATCTTGTCTTTGCCGCGTCCGGTGTCGGTCCGCCACCCGGTGACGGGGGCGTTCAGCCAGGCGGCGACGGCGTCCTTGAGGAAGGGGTGCTGGTCGGCCTGGTGGTGCCAGGGGTCTCCGGCGGTGATGAAGATCCGCTCGGTGCCTTCCGGGGCGGCGTGGAAGACGGCTTGGAGGATCGTGGCGGCCGCCACGTCGGGCAGGGTCAGGCGCAGGGTCTGGTCACGGTGGACCAGGACCCCGGTGATGGTGTCGAGGAAGACGGTCGAGCGGGCCTGCTGGGTGAAGTTCGGGTGAGTGGAAACTAGGTTCGGGGTGTGGGTGAACCACCGGCCACCCTCGGGGCCTTCAGGGATCGACGGCAGCTCGCGCGCCGGGGCGGCCTCGGGGACGGGCGCTGCTGCAGCGGCGGGTCCGGGTGCAGCAGGGCCGGGATGAGCGGTGGGGGCGATCACGGCCTGGGCAGGCACGTGCGTCTCGGGCGGGCCGGGCTGCTCTGCTGCTACGAGAGGGGCAGGCTGATTGCCAGGCGCCGGTGCAGCGCTCCTGGAGGCGAGAGGCGCGGTGCCGGCAGGTTGGTCGGGCTGCGGTGCCTGTGCGTCGGGTGCGGGAGCTCCGGCGGCGAGGCTCTTGGGGGTGAGGGCTGGGGCGATGTGGACGATGTCGGCAAGGCTCAGGCCGGCCGCAGGAGCGATCCGCTCCGCGTTCGCTTTGTCATGGGCGGCCAGTGCACGGATCTTCTTGTCCCGTGCCGCCTCGAGCTTGGCCAGGGCCGCCTTCGCGTGCTTGATTTCGTCGCGGTCCTTGCGCAGGTCGGCAAGGGCGGCGTTGTAGGCCTTGGCGTCCATCACGGTCCCTCGAAGTCGGCGTTGCGGGTTGATACGTAGGCGATCGGGCCGCCGGAATGAGAGGGCAGGCGGGATCCGAGGAGCAGTTCGGCGGTTTGGCGGTCCGCGGCCACGGATGCGGTGAGGTGGATGGCAGGGCGCACGAGATCGGTGACGTATCCGGCCAGGACAGCGCCGGGGAAGGCGTGACGGCCCCGTCCGTTGCTCTCCCACCGATCCAGACCGGTCAGAACGGCGACCACGAATCCGGAGACGGTGACGGGCAGGACACCGCCCGCCGCAACGCTGGGAGCGTCGCAACGCCACCAGCCCCGCATTGCCCTCTGTATCTCCTCGGTCTGCAAAGTGGCTGAGTACCCGGTCCGCTCGGGGTTCTTGGCGTCCGCCTCACGTGTCTGCCGGTCTGCTTCCACGCGCAGTACGGCGATCTCCGATGCTGTGAGGGCATCCAAGGGAGCGGTACGCCGTGTGCTCAGAGCCTGGACGGCTTCCAGGGGGACCATCACCCGCACCCCCCTGTTGGTCAGTCCGGGAATCAGGCGAGCGTGCACGAGGCGACGGAAGGTGGTGATGGCCATGCCAAGCTCGGCGGCCGCTTGCCCTGTCGTCAGCAGCATCGCACCTCACCTCCCTTGTCAAGTCTACTCAGATATCTGATCCGACATGCACGATATCGAGTGCGCCAAGGAGCGTCAAAGGCTCACGTCCGACCGCGTTTTGGCGGCGTGCGCCTTCACGACAGGGAGGCACCGTCGGAAAGCCGTACTCTGAGTCTCCCCTCATAGCGTGGAGTCCGTGACTGCAGGGGAAGTTGAGAGTCATGGCGGAGAAGCGTCGGGTGTTCACGGCTGAGTTTCGTGAGGGGGCTGTACGGATCGTGACGGAGACCGGGAAGGCGGTCCCTGAGGTCGCGCAGGACTTGGGGATCAACGAGACGACGCTGGCGAGCTGGGTCTCGCGGGCCAAGCGTGCCGGCAACGGCCGGGGTGAGAGTGAGGCCGAGGAGCTCGCCCGGTTGCGGCGGGAGGTCGCACAGTTGAAAAAGGACAACAAGGAGCTCGGTATGGAGCGTGATGTCCTCAAACGCTGCATGGTCCTGTGGGTGAAGTAGCTGCCGCGGACCCGGCCGTCGTGGCCGGGGTGATCAGCGACCAGAGGACCGGGCACAACATTCCGCATACCGTCTCCTGCCGCGCGCTGGGCGTGAGCGAGTCGTGGTTCTACAAGTGGCGGAACCGTAAGCCCACCGGGCGTGAGCTGCGACGACAGCAGCTGACCAAGGAGATCAGAGAGATCTTCAAGGAGTCCGGTGGCACCTACGGATCACCGAAGATCTTCATTCTGCTGGTCCGCAAGGGCTGGCACGTCTCCGTGAACACCGTCGCCAAACTGATGGCCGAACTCGGCCTGGTCGCCCGCGTGGTGAAACACCGCAAGGGCTTGACCAGACAGGGAAAGCGGCCCGCTGCCCCGGATCACGTGAAGCGCGATTTCACGGCTGAGGAGCCCGACCTCGTCTGGGTCGGCGATATGACGGAGATCGTCACCGGTGAGGGCAAGATCTACCTCGCGACGGTCATCGACCTGTTCTCAAGGCGCCTGCTCGGATACGCGACGGGTGCCCACCATGACGCGGACCTGGTGGTGGCCGCGCTGAACATGGCCGGGACCACCCGGGGCGGTGACGTGCGCGGAGTGATCTTCCACAGCGACCGCGGCTCGGAATACACGTCCCGGAAGTTCGGCCGTGCCTGCCGCAGGCTGGGCGTCTTCCGGTCCATGGGGCGCGTGGGATCGTGCTTCGACAACGCGGTGAGCGAGGCGTTCAACAGCGTCCTCAAGGTCGAATACGTCCACCGGCGCACCTTCGCCACCCGGGCCGAGGCCCGGATCAGGATCGCCACCTGGATCACCGACTTCTACAACCCTCGTCGGCTACACAGCGTGTGCGATTTCAAGAGTCCGATCGACTACGAACGCGAATACTGGGCCGACCTCACCGAGGGGCTGGCTGCATAGGAAGGGCTCCACAGTTCGAGGGGATTGACACTCGGACAATCCCCCGGCGTACCATGCGGCGCGGAGCCTCATGAGCCGAAGGACTTCACCGCGCTTCGCCTGCTTGGTCGTCCGCGGGCTGGCCAGGCTCGGGCCCACCGCGTCGTCGTTCTGCGGAGCGGCGGCTCAGCGCAGTCCTGGCGGATCGGCTTCGCTTCTCTTGACCGTCCTGGTCATGTCTCGCATGGACATGGTCAGCCCTGCGCTGGAACGTCTATTGGTCCTGGTTGCACCGAGCATCTCGCCGCTCGCACGGCCGGCCCTTCTTAGGAAGTACCGCCAGTCTGTCCAGTAGCCAGGTCACGTAACGCCACCACGCAGATGTCACCA
>NZ_JAPEMC010000008.1 GCF_026343115.1 Streptomyces sp. NBC_00102 | reverse complement strand
ACGGCGGCTGCTGGAGACGTACCGGGGGTAGCGGCCGCCGTTGAAGCGGGATGGCGGAAACGTGTCGACCGGCGGCACGGGAACGCATCGGCGGGAGAGGGCGTCGCGTCCGCGGCGCGGTAGGGATCTTGCGCCCCGGAGTCGGCCTGGGGTCGGACCTGGAAAGCCTTGCAGATCCTGCCGTCACGCCCGGCTGGCACCGGTTCACGGGATGGACCGGGTGGCTGACGAGGCCGGGCGAGCGACACACGGGTCCGCCGAGAGTGGTGTATGCCCCGATATGCGGGAGCTGTACGGGGGAGCCACGCCGTCGCCCGGCACCGGCACGAACGGGTCCTCCTCGGCATCGGGGACCGGGACGTCGGCTTCCCCGGCCGTGCGCTGCGCCTTCCGGAGGGCAGCCGCCCGAGGCTGTGCCCCCGACGTTCTCGGAACCTGGGGGTCCGCCACGTGCACATCATCCGCTGGAAGGGCTTCGCCGCACTTCTCACCGAGAACGTGCACGGTCGGCAGCCGAGGCGATCACTGGCTTTGTTCATGAGAATGGGTTCTGGCTCAACTTCTGTGACGCGGCCACTCTCCGTGACTGCTGGGCCTCTTCGAGCTGGGGGTGAAGTTGCCTGAAAATGATCCCTGGGTAACGCAGTCGGGCTGAATGTTCAGGGCCGTGGAAGAGGTCCTGCTCCTGCTGAAGGAGTTGTTGTTCCCGTCGATCGCGGGCGTCGCGGTGCTGTCGGTAGACGTGAACATCGCGATCGTGCGCGTTGACGCGCAATGCACCGCCGAAGGCGCCGTGTGCCCAATCTGTGGCACCTGGTCGAACCGGTTTCACGGTTCCTACCTGCGGTTTCCTGCTGATGTTCCCAGCGGAGGCCGACGGGTTGTCCTTCAATTGAAGGTCCGACGGTTCACCTGTGGAAACTCGGACTGCGCACGCCGTACCTTCGTCGAGCAGATACCGGGCCTGACGCGCCGGCACAGTCAGCGGACCGAACGGTTGCGCTCGACCCTGGCGTCGGTCGGCTTGGCGCTCGCGGGCCGGGCCGGGGCCCGTATCGCCGGCGTTCTCGGCGTTTCCGTCAGCCGCAGCACGGTGCTTCGTCTGGTGGACGCGCTTCCCGAGCCCGAGGTGGCCGCACCACGGGTTATCGGCGTTGACGAGTACGCGACCCGGAAGGGCCGCCACTACGGCACAGTCCTCATCGACATCGAGACCCGCCGCCCCATCGACCTGCTGCCCGACCGGGAGGCGTCCAGCCTGGCGGCCTGGCTCGCCACGCGGCCGAGCGTTGAGGTGATCTGCCGTGATCGGGCGCCGTTCTTCGCCGAAGGTGCCACCGTCGGCGCTCCGCAGGCGGTCCAGGTCGCGGACCGCTGGCACCTCTGGCACAACGTGAGCGAGGCTGCCGAACGGGCCGTCGCTCAGCACCGCCGCTGCCTCCGCGCCCTTGGCACGGCCGCCCCCGATCCCGATCCGGAGCCTGCGCCGGAGAAAGATCCCTCTGGCTCGCCATGGCCGACCGGCCATCGTTTCGCCGACCGCACCAGGGCCCGGCACGCCGACGTCCACGCACTGCTGGAAGCCGGGCACAGCCGTCGCTCGGTCCAGCGGCAGCTCGGCATGACCTGGCTGACCGTCAAGCAGCTCGCTGAGGCCAAGGCTCCGGAGGAGCTGTTCACCGGCCAGTGGCAGAACCGGCCCTCGGTCCTCGATGATCACAAGCCCTACCTGGACGACCGGTGGAACGAGGGCTGCACCAACGCCTGGAAGCTGTGGGAAGAGATCGTGCCGCTCGGCTACAAGGGCAGCTACCAGCGCGTCCGCGCCTACCTGCACAAGAAGCGCACCTCCCCACGACCGGTAGTCGCCCGGCCGCCCTCACCGCGGACCGTCTCCGGGTGGATCCTCAGCCGACCGGAGACCCTCACCGAGCCCGAACAGATCCAGCTCAAGACTCTCCGCACGCACTGTCCCGAGCTCGACGCCCTCACCCGGCATGTCCGCTCCTTCGCGATCATGCTCACGCAGCGCCAAGGTGAACACCTGCCAGCCTGGCTCGACGCCGTCCGGCAGGACGACCTGCCCAGCCTCCACACCCTCGCCGCTGGCATCGACCGCGATCTCGACGCCGTCACCGCCGGACTCACTCTGCCCTGGAGTTCGGGCGCGGTCGAAGGGCATGTCAACCGGATCAAGATGCTCAAGCGCCAGATGTTCGGCCGAGCCAGCTTCTCGCTCCTACGCAAGCGAGTCCTGCTCGCCTGATGCTGTCCACCAGCTGGCCTCCCCAGATTAGATCGCGGGGCGCCGGAGCACGTTGGTGGGCTCCCAGTCGCTCTTCCAGAAGGCTTCAAGCCCGTACTCGTTGATGAACTGCCGCTCGACCTCGTGGATGGGGTACATCCCTTGGATGTTGATCACGTCGTGGCCCTCGTGTCCCGGAATGCCGACGTCGATGCCCAGGTAGTCCTCTCTGTCGAGGACCAGCGGCGCGAACACGCAGAATGCCGTCATCTCTGACTCGGGCACGATGCGCTCACCGAAGTTGATCGTGCCGCCGTAACTGAATGGGCAGGTTCCACGGAGCTGCTCGGCGAGGAAGCCCACGGCGTGGGCCCAGATCACGTTGGTCGAGTTCACGCTGAGGCAGAGTTCCGGCGAGCCGTGCTGCCAATCGGGATGCTCCGCCAGCGACAAGCCGTAGGTGAGCGCCGTGAGAAGCCCGTCCGGCAGGTTGTCGTAAACGATCTCCGTAACGCCCCGCAGCCCCTGCTTGGTCGACTCGACAGGGAAGAAGCCGGGCTCCCTTGTTCCGGAAAGTCGATCAAGATGGGCGAGGTACTTCTCAACGCGACTGGCCATGCGTCCAGCCTGCACGATCGCTCACCGGTGCACGCCACCGGGGCCGTCACCGGTAACGCTCCGCAGCAGGTCCACAGAAGTTGAGCCAGAACCCATTCTCATCAACAAGGCCAGTGATCACGGACGTGGCCACCACTTGAACCTCACGCGGCGTGAGGCCTCACAGTGGGGGCGTGTGCAGAAGAGAGGGCGGGAGCGTGGGCTACTCCGTGGGAGAGGTCGCCGGATTCGCTGGGGTCACGGTGCGAACTCTGCACCACTACGAAGAGCTCCGGCTGCTCAGCCCGGGAGGCCGCAGCAGCGCCGGCCACCGACGGTACAGCGAAGCCGATCTCGACCGGCTGCAACGGATCCTGTTCTACCGGGAGCTCGGCTTTCCCCTCAGAGAGGTCGCGGTCCTGTTGGACGATCCGGAATCGGATTCGCGGGAGCACCTGCGTCGCCAGCATGTCCTGCTGACCGGCCGGATCGCCCGGCTCCAACAAATGGCCACGGCCGTCGAACACGCCATGGAGGCGAACAAGATGGGCATCAACCTCACGCCCGAGGAGCGATTTGAGGTCTTCGGGGACCATGACCCCGAGCGGTACATGCCGGAGGTCGAGCGACGCTGGGCCCACACGAGCGCCTACAGGGAGTCCGCCCGCATGACGGCCTCGCACACCAAGAAGGATTGGAAGCGGCTGCGCGACGACACGGACGACCTCCGCCAACGGTTTGCCGCGCTGCTCGGCGAGGACGCGGCGGCTGACTCCGAGCAGGCTATGGAACTGGCGGAGGAGCACCGGAATTGGATCGACCGCAACTGCTACACCTGCTCGCACGAGATGCACACGTGTCTGGGCGAGATGTACGTCGCGGACAAGCGCTTCACGTCCTATTACGACGCGGTCAGGCCTGGCCTGGCGCTGTTCGTACGGGACGCGATTCTTGCGAACGCGGTCCGCAGCATCTGAGGCCCCGTTTGAAGCATGCTGGGGTCGCGGGGCTCTGTGCCGCACCTCGCGGCTTCGCCGTCGGTCGCCGACGCTCCGCGTCGACTCCCTCCTCCGCCCTGCGGCGCACCGCACGGGCTTCGTTCCCCGATCCTTGGGTTCTGACGGTCCTCGCGACACCCGCGATCTGTGGGAGTCGCGAGGACCGTGGTCGTTGGACGCGATGATCCTGTGGGATTGCGCACCCGGGGCGGCCGCCCCGGGCAGGAGGTGCTTCAGTACGTCCCACCCGTGGCCGGTGGCCGCCGCCGAGAGTGATCAGCACGGGTCGCCGCACGCATACGGTCGCCGCACGTACGACCGAGCGGATCAGGACTGCCGGATCATCAGCGCGGGGGTACTCCCGCCACACCGGGGTACCCGCGTCCCGAAGCGCGCCGGGAACGGCTCGGTCAGGGCACCCGCCCTCGACAGTGGGAGAGGGAATGAGGCTTCAGGACTTCGCGCAGCACGCCGCGTCCCTGGGCACCGCCGAGATCGTGGGCGGCCGGTACCGCTTGGACGGGCTCCTCGGCTCGGGCGGCGCGGCGCACGTGCACCGCGGGTTCGACCTGCGGCTGCGCCGGCCGGTGGCGGTCAAGGTCTTCCGGCAGGACGCGGGCGTCGACTTCGAGGTGAGCCTGCTCAACGAGGCCGTCATACTGGCCCGACTGGACCACCCCGGCCTCGTCACCGCCTACGACACCGGACAGCACGACGGACGCCCTTTCCTGGTCATGCGGCTGGTCGAGGGCGACAACCTGCTCAAGCGGATCGCCGAAGGGCCGCTGCTCCCCGCCGCGACCGCCGCTCTCGGCGCGGGCGTCGCCCAGGCGCTGGACCACGCGCACGAGACGGGCATCGTCCACCGCGACGTCAAGCCGTCCAACATCGTCCTGGACGCTGCCCGCCGCCCGCACCTCATCGACTTCGGCATCTCGCGGATGCTGGACGACCCCTCCCGCACCACCGCCGGCACCCTCGTCGGCACCGCCGCCTACCTCGCCCCGGAGCAGGTCCTCGGCCGCCCCGTCGGCCGGGCCGCCGACGTGTACGCGCTCGGCCTCGTACTCCTCGAGTGCCTCACCGGCAGGCTGGAGTACGACGGTATCCCCGTGGAGGCCGCGATCGCGCGGCTGCACCGGGCACCCGCGCTGCCCCCCGGCCTGCCCGACCGACTGGCCTCGCTGATACGGGACATGACCAGCCTGGACGAGCAGGACCGGCCCACGGCCGGTGGGTGTGCCCGCGTCCTGACCGCGCTGGCCGACGAGGACCGCACGGCTCTCGTACCGACGGCGAACGCCACGAGCCCCGTCGCGGCCGGGCAGAGCGCGCCGCGCACGGCGGGGCACACGCACCGGAGCCCGGCGCCGGCCGAGGCGCGGCCCGCGCGCCGGGCGCTGCCCGCGCGGGGACGGCTTCTGTTCGCCGGAGCGTCCGTCGCGCTGGCCGCCGTCACGATGACCGCCTTCGCCGTCACCGACGCCCCGACCCCGCCCGGCGAGGGCCGCGGCGCCTCCACCGCGTCCCGCACCCCCGGGGGCAAGCGGGACGACGGTGACCCCGCCGCGGGCAAGCCGGGCACCGCCGCCACTGCGGTCGGAGCGCGGGGAACGTCCCCGGCGTCCTCCTCTCCGCGTCCGGGCGCGGCTCCCGGCGCACAGCCGGACGCTTCCGGGACTGCGCGGCCGCAACCGGCCAGTTCGACCGGTCCCGTGGCCACGGCGGGGCGGGGAGCGGCGTCCGACGCCCCGCATCTGCCGCCGGGCCAGGCCAAGAAGGCGGAGAAGGAAGCTGCGAGGACGGATGCGACGCGGAAGCCCGGCCGGGGCAACTCCGCCTGCACTCCGCCCGGGTGCGGCCCCCGCTCGTAGCGAGGGACCGCACCCGGTGAGGAGCCGCACCGGGACGGCGCTCGCGGCGTCAGCCGCGACCGGCGCCCATGGTGGGCGGGACCGCATCGACGCCCCAGCCCGTCCGCCGGTCGGAGAGGTCGATCCCGGCGATCCTCATGATGCACGTGGCCGATTCGGGCTCCGCCTCGAAGATGCGGCGTCGCACGCGCCCTGGCCTCGATTCAGGCGAACGTGTTGCAGGTGTCGACTTTCCCGGACCGGTAGCCGGTGGTGAACCACTTCTGACGTTGCGCCGCAGAGCCGTGCGTCCAGGTGTCCGGCGTGACGCTGCCCTGGTACTTCTCCTGGAGACGGTCGTCGCCCACGGCGGCGGCCGCGTCCATTCCTTGACCGATGTCCGACTCCGTGAGTTCGGTGATCAGGGGCTTGCCGCTCTTCGGGTCGGGAGTCGTGGTCGCGTGGTGGGCCCAGACTCCGGCGAGGCAGTCCGCCTGGAGTTCCAGCTTCACCGAGCCGCTGTCCCGGCCCTGGCCGCTGCCGCGGGAGATGGTGCCGTTGAGGTCCTGTATGTGGTGCCCGTACTCGTGCGCGACGACGTACGCCTCGGCGAAGGGGCCACCCTTGGCGCCGAACCTGCCGGTGAGTTCGTCGAAGAAGCCCAGGTCGAGGTAGACCTTGTCGTCGGCGGAGCAGTAGAAGGGGCCCACCTCGGACGTCGCGTTGCCGCAGCCGGTGCTCACACTGTTGGTGAACAGCCAGGTCGGGGCCTGCGTGTAGGACTTCCCGGCCGCCGACTCGGTCTGCTTCCAGAATGCCTGGAGGCTGTCGACCACGGCCACGATCCGGCAGTCTTCCTTCGTGTTGGCGTCGGCACCCGTCCGGCAGTCCGCTGCCAGATCGGCGGCACCGGTACCACCGGATCCGCCGGCTTCGGTGGCGGGGTCCGAGCTGAGCAGACCGGGGTCCACCCCCAACACCACCGACGCGATCAGCACCAGCAGACCGACCACCCCACCGCCCACGGTCTTCCCGCCACCGGGGATCCCGCTCAAAGCTCCGCCCCGGTTGTCCTGGACCTCGGAGGTGTCCAGGGCAGCGTCTTCGTCGAACTCCATCAGCTGACTCTCCCTCACGGCGTGCCGGTACACCCTGCGTCGCTCGGCATGCGTACCCCGGGAAGCCGCCTCACCCGCCATCGCGACCGAGCGCGATTCCTCGGCCCTCCCCTCGACCACCGGGTTCAGGGAACTTGGCGGCCGGGCCCCGGCACCGAGCAGGTCCAGTCACAACCGCGTGCCCTGGGCAAGAGGGGCAGCTGCCCGAAGGCGACGGAGCGGCGGCGGACCACGCTCGGGGAGAGACGTCCGTTGGGCTTTCCGCTGCTCGCCCGGCTTCTGCCGACGGTGTGGTCCACCGCCGGCAGGCCTGCGTCCGTGCTCCTGCCGCGGTCCGGCCGGACCGGTCGGACCGCGGCAGGAGGGGCGGATCAGATGTCGACGACCCGGTAGGCGATGGTGTAGACGCCACCGGAGCCCTCCAGCACCCGGTACTGCGTCTCCGCGCCGAACTCGTCGCCCGTGACGGTCACCGAGCCGAGCCGGTCGTCGCCGCTGGTGCTGTCGTAGTCCCACAGCGAGAGCGTGCGGGACTCGGTCTTGCCGAGGATCAGCAGTGCGTTGCCGTTGCTCCCGTCCAGGGCGCGGCGGTAGCCGGTGCCCATGGTCTGGTACGACGCGTTGGCGGGCCAGAGCCTCACGGCCTTGCCGCCGTTCGCCGCGATGTTGAGGTAGGCCTCGTCGTGGTCGCCCTCGCTCTCATCGCCGCAGTACAGGTCGACGAGCTGGATCTGCACGTAGTCGACCGGATCGGCCTGTGCGGCGCCCGCGGCGCCCACCAGCGAGGTGAGGCCCAGCGCGCCCGCGAGGGCGAAGGCGGTCAGTCGTCGGACGGTCATGTTGTCCCCCGTAGTCTCGGTTTTCGCCGGTCCCCCGACCGGCTCGAAGAACAGACTGCCGGACCGCTGCCCGCCGTTCTACGCGCGTTCCACTGGCACAGGCCGCGGCGATCTCGGTGAGCCCTGCCTCCCCGCCGCACCTGCGCAACGCCTCAAGGAGTGCGAACGCCCCCTCGATCACGCCCCGCCCCCGGTCCGTTCCCCGCCCCTGCTCCCTGCCCGCGTGTCGCGACATCTCTCCTCCAGCCGGTCACCGGGGCCGTACCCCTTCGTACGGCCGCCGGGAGAGAATGCCCGACCCGCACAGCAGGGGCACACCCCGCCACGCGCGAACGTGACCCAGGGCACAACGGTCGCCCCTACCCGTGGGACGAGAGGAGTGCGAGGGGGCTCGGTGGCATGGTGAGGGTGGTCGGCAAGCGGCTCCGGGCCTCGGTCCGGACCCTGCCCCGGACCGACACGGGCAGCCTGTTCCGGTTCGGTCGATCCGGTGCGCCCGGCCGTACATGACCGCGTGCGGGCGAACGCGGCCTGCGGCGCCTACCGGGGAGGTGGCGACGGCAGTTCTCCCGCCGCTGGGGCTGCGGGTGACGAGCGTGGCGTTCGCGAGGCGGTCGACCAGCGGCCGGCCGAAGCCGCCGATGCCGCCGCGCAGGTCGGGCGTGCGCACGCGGGGAACCTTCGGGCTCTGGTCGTGCACGGTGTCGTGGCGGGCGGTCAGCCGGCGCGCGCGGGTGTCGCCGCCATGGCGCAGGGTGTTGGTGACGGGCTCGGGCACGACCAGGAACACCCGCCGAACTTGGCTCCGCCCAGGCCGGCACTGTCCGCCGCGGCGTCGCGTCGACCGCCGGCTCCGCCGCCCCGTGCGACACCGCTGCATGCGGCCGGCCGCGCTGATGAAGCTGCCCGCCACCTACGTGTGTACCCACGACTCCATCGGCCTGCGCGAGTCGTCCACGGACCGGGCCTCCAGGTGCCCGGGCCGTCGTGGCGCGGTCAGGCCGACGGGGTGGCGCGCAGGGCGAGCAGGGCGGTGTCGTCGCTTGCCCAACCACTGTGGTGGGCGTCGAGGATGCCGGTGAGGTGGGTGATGGTGGTGACGGCGTCCATGGTGTGGCTGGCGGCCAGGGCCTCGGCCAGGTCGTCCTCGGAAAAGATGGTCCGGGCGTCGTCGGGGGAGGTCCCGGGGCGGGGGCGGGCTTCGGTGGCGCCGTCCGTGAAGAGCAGGAGCAGGTCGGCGGGGTGGAGGTGGAAGGGCACGTCGGTCAGACTCAGGGCTTCCATGATCCCCAGCAGGGTCCCTGGGACCCCGACTCGCTCGACACGGCCGTCGGCGCGCCGGATCAGTGCCGGGGGATGCCCGGCCAGGGCGATGGTGCCGGACAGGCCCTTCGCGGAGGGCTGGAAGGCCGCGTAGACGGCGGTCAGGAAGCGGGGGGCGTCCTGGGCGAGCAGAGCGATGTTGAGGCGGGCGAGCCGGTCGGCCGGGGAGCCGGCCTCGTCGGCGTCGGCGCGGATCGTGTAACGGGCCATCGAGCTGACCTGGGCGGCCTTGATGCCCTTGCCGCACACGTCACCGAGAACGGCGGCGTAATTCGGACCCTGGGTGTGGAAGAGGTCGTAGAAGTCGCCGCCGACCTCGATGTCGGTGCGGTGGCGGTTGGAGGCCGGCAGGTAGGAGGCGGCCGCCTCCGCGCCGGGGATCGTGCGCAGCCGCGGAGGGAGAAGCCCGGCCTGCAGGCTACGGGCGAGATCGGCGGAGCGCTGGTGGGCGGCCTTCGCCGCGGTCAAGCTCTGGCGCAGGTGGATCTCCGCCGCCACCGAGCGGGCCAGGGTCGCCAGGGCGGCCAGGTCGGCCGGAGACCAGGTGCGGGGAGAGTCGTCGATGACGCAGAAGCTGCCCAGCACGCGTCCGTCGGGATCGAGCAGGGGGTAGCCGGCCCAAGCGCCGATGTTCATCGGGCCCACCGAGGGGTGGTCGGCGGTGCGCGGGTCGGTGGCGGCGTCATCGACGATGAAAGGCTGCCCCTCCAGCCCGACCAGGAAGTAGCAGAAGCTCTCCTTCACCGGGTTCTGCCGGTCGGACATCGCGTGGGCGTCGACGCCGACGCATGCCTTCCAGAAGGAGCGGTCCGCGTCGACCAGGGTCACGAACGCCCGCCCCGCCCCGGTGATTCTCGCGGCGAGCGAGGCAAGGTCCTCGAAGACCGCCTCGGGCCCGGTGTCCAGCAGAGCGGTGTCCTCCACCGCGGCCAGACGAGACGGATCCGACAACGCGGCCGGCAGGCCGTCCGCCCGCAGCCCGCCAGGGAAGTCGATGCCAACCACCTTTCCGGCCTCCTCTCCTCGCCCACTGGGAACACCTGTACCAACAAGCTCATCGCTCGGTGTACTCCTGACATGGACCATCAACCCTTCCACGGCAGGGTGACCCTCACCGGTCCGGTGGGCCGACCGCGGACCGGCGGGGCCTCATCCCGCCGTCCCGCCGTCCCGCCGCCACGCGGGCGTCCACTGACCCACCGCTGCCGTCCGCAAGCGTGACGGAACGGGCCTCCGGCCCGAATGCGGGGCTTCTGTGGTGCACCGGTCTCCCCGCGGTGACCGTGGGAGCAGGCCCCCGAACCACTTGGGCTCTCCCGTTGCAAGGAGTATCGATGTCGGAACGCGACACAGTTGTGCGCAGCGTCCACGATCCGGGGCTCGTCACGCGGCGGCTCCGGACCATGGGGTCGTCCGGAACCGCCGAACGCGGGACGACGGCTGCCTTGCCGTCGCGAAGCGGCGCCCAGGTGTCTGTTGCCGGCGGGACACACCCTGCCGGCGGGGGCCTCGCGTCGGAGCACTCCGGTCGTGGCGGTCCGCCGTGCCGGCGCGGGCCGACGGCCCCGATGCTCAGGGTGACGTCGGGGGCGCCGAGGCGGTCGTGGTGGGCACCGGTGCCGACCGCCCGCACGCCGACGTCGTGTCCTCGGTGTGCCGCGGGACCGAGAGCGTCGGGAGGGCCGCGCGCCAGCCGCCGTGTGCGGTGATGTCGCGGGCGCCGTGGAGTGCTTCGGGCTCACAGAGGAACCCCGTCACGCAGGTGCCGTCCGCAAGCTCCACCGTACCGAGGGCCATGGGGCGGGGGAGCGCCGCGAGGAGCGTGCCGAGCCCTTCGGCCGGGAGCCGCCACACCTCGGCCTCGATGGCGGCACCTCCTCCGTCGGCACGGACCAGACCGGGCTTGGGCGGCGACGTGTCGAGGGCGTACAGCCGGTAGTCGGGTGCCGTGGTGGTGGTGCGTACGAACCGGGCGCCGAGGGCCAGCAGCTCTCCGTTCAGAGGCTGTCCGGACAGGTGCGCGCCGACCACCGCGAGGTGCGGAGGAGGGGCGGCGAGCAGGCCGGCGACGCGGACCAGCCGCTCGTCGGTGAACGCGGGGCCGATCAGCATCACACCGAACGGGAGCCCGTTCACCTCGCCGGCCGGAACGGCGACCGCCGCGAGGTCGAAGAGGTTGGTCGAGTTGGTGAACCGGCCGAGCCGGGCGTTCGCGCCCACGGGGTCGGCCGCGACCTCCGAGAGGGTCGGGTGCCCGGGTGTCGTCGGCAGGAGAAGCGCGTCCGCGTCGCCGAGCGAGGCAAGCGCACTGTGGCGGAGGACGGACAGGCTGTCGAGATCGGTGCAGAGCCGGTGGGCCGGGATCTCTCCGGCGCGCGAAATGATCCCGGCCACGGTCGGATCGAGGTCCGGCGCACCCCAGTGGGCGTCGACGAAGCCGCCGACGGCTCCGTAGCGCTCGGCGACGAACGCTCCCTCGTACAGCATGGCGGCCGCTTCGGTGAACGGCGTCAGGTCGATCTCCAGGAGTTCGGCGCCCGCGTCCGCCATCCGGGTCGCGGCTGACGCGAACGCCTCGGCCCAGCCTTGGTCCAGCTCGCCGAGCTGCCCGGGACGCGGGACCGCGATCCGCCACGGGCCGGGGCGTCGCTGCTCCAGGGCGGGGAGCTCGCGGGCCTGCGGTGCCGCCATGAAGGACAGTGTCCGCTCGGCCTCCGGAAGAGTCCGGGCGAAGACGGTCACACAGTCGAGCGAGGCGCAGGCGGGAACGACGCCCGACGCCGGGACCAGGCCACGCGTCGGCTTGAGGCCGACGATGCCGTTGAACGCGGCCGGAACCCGGCCCGAGCCCGCCGTGTCCGTGCCGAGCGCGAAGTCCACGATGCCGAGGGCTACCGCCACCGCCGATCCGGACGAGGAACCGCCCGAGACGTAACTCGGGTCCACGGCGTTACGGACCGGCCCGTACGGGCTGCGCGTGCCGACCAGGCCGGTCGCGAACTGGTCGAGGTTCGTGGTGCCGAGGCATACGGCGCCCGCCGCCCGCAGTCGCGCCACCACGGGGGCGTCGGCCTTCGGCTCGTACGCGTACGAGGGGCAGCCGGCGGTCGTCGGCAGCCCGGCCACGTCGATGTTCCCCTTGACCGCGAACACCGTTCCGGCGAGCGGCAGCCGTTCACCGGCGGCGACCCGCTCGTCGACCCGGGCCGCCTCCGCATCCACATCCTCGCGGGGCCGGAGACCGATCCACACCTCGGGCCGGTCCACCTCCTCGATCCTGGTGTACGCGGCGCGTACTCTCTCCACGGTGCTGGTCACGCGTACACCTCCGCGGTCTCGACGGGAGCGAGGACGAGGAGCGCGCTGCCCGCCTCCACCTGGCTGCCGGTCCTGATCAGGACCTCCGCGACGATTCCGTCGGCCGGGGCCTTCACGGGGGCCTCCATCTTCATCGCCTCCAGGGCGATCAACTGCTGGCCCGCCGAGACCCGGTCGCCGACCTCGACGTTCACCTGCCATACGCAGGCGGGGAATTCGGCCTCGACCAGGTGGCCGCCCGTGGGTACCTCGATGTCGGTGGTCACCGGGGCGTTCTCGGTGGCGGCCTCGGCACGGGCGAACTCGCCGGCCGCCTCCCAGGCATCGCGCTCGGCACCGAACGCCGTGTTCTGCCGGTTGCGGAAGGCGGCGATCGACTCGGCGTTGTCGGCCAGGAACCTCTGGTACGCGGCGAGCGAGAAGGTGCCGTCCTCCGTCTTCGGCACGAAACGGCCGGAGATGATGTCGGCGCGGAGTTCGAGGAGTTCGTCGGCGCTCACCGGATACCACTTGACGCGGTCGAAGAAGCGCATCAACCATGGTTTGTCCGGTTCGAATCCGCCGCGCTGTTGCCAGCCCGACCAGACCTGGGTGGTGCGGCCGACGAACTGGTAGCCGCCGGGGCCCTCCATGCCGTACACGCACAGATAGGCGCCTCCGATGCCGACCGAGTTCTCCGCCGTCCAGGTCCGGGCCGGGTTGTACTTGGTGGTGATCAGCCGGTGCCGCGGGTCCAGCGGCGTGGCGACGGGCGCACCGAGGTAGACGTCGCCGAGCCCGAGGACGAGGTACTCGGCGTCGAAGACCGTGCGGTACACGTCGGCCGGTGTGTCCAGGCCGTTGACGCGGCGTATGAACTCGATGTTCGACGGGCACCACGGGGCGTCGTCGCGTACGCCCGCGACGTAGCGGTCGATGGCCTCGCGGGTCGCCGGGTCGTCCCAGGAGAGCGGCAGGTGCACCGTCCGGCTGGGGACCACCAGCTCGTCGGTGGCGGGCAGGTCCTCCTCCACGCGCATCACGGTGCTGAGGAGTTCCCGCTGCGGCAGCACGTCGGGGTCGGTCTGGATCTGGAGCGAGCGGATGCCCGGCGTGAGGTCGACGACGCCGGGGAGGGCGCGTGCGGCCAGCGCCTCCGCCAGCGCGTGTACCCGCATGCGGAGGGCCAGGTCCAGCTGCATGTGCCCGTACTCGACCAGGAGGTTGTCGTCACCGCTGCGTCGGTAGGTGACCGACGGACGGACCGTCGTCTCCTCCAGACGGGCGAGGATGCCGCCGTCGACGACGGCGTCCCGGTCGGCGCGGGGTTCGGCCGCGGGTGCCTTCCGCAGGCGCGTGGCAGCCTCCGCCGTCACCGGCACGAACCGGACCGTGTCGCCGGGGCGGAGCTGGCCCAGCTTCCAGCGCTGACCGCTGACGACGGTGGCCGGACAGACGAAACCGCCGAGAGACGGACCGTCCGGGCCGAGGAGGACGGGCATGTCCCCCGTGTAGTCGACGGCGCCGACGGAGTAGGGCGTGTCGTGGATGTTCGACGGATGCAGTCCCGCTTCGCCGCCGTCCGTCCGGGCCCAGCGCGGCTTGGGGCCGATCAGGCGGACTCCGGTGCGGGCGGAGTTGAAGTGCACTTTCCAGTCCGCGGTGTAGAAGTCGCGGATGTCGTCCTCGGTGAAGAATTCGGGTGCGGCGTGCGGCCCTTCGACCGCGCCGACCCGCCACTGTCCGCTGAAGACCGGGCGCGCGTCGAGTGGGACGGAGAAGGTCTCCGGACGGGCCTCGCCCCCGTGCAGGACGTCACCCGCGCGCAGGGCACGTCCGCCGTGTCCGCCGAACCTGCCGAGGGTGAAGGTGGCCGCACTGCCCAGGAACTCGGGGACGTCCAGGCCCCCGGCGAACAGCACGTATGTGCGGAGGCCCTGATCGGCGGGGGCTCCGACGGCGAGCACCTGCCCCGCCCCCACGGTGACGGGCTCCCACTGCGGCACCGGGGTGCCGTCGACCGTCACCCGGGCCGGGGCACCGGTGACACAGAGCGTCGTCGGGTGGGTGAACCTCAGCGAGGGGCCCTGGAGGGTGCATTCGAGCCCCGGTGCACCCTCGTCGTTGCCGAGTGCGGTGTTGCCGAGCCGGAAGGACAGGTCGTCCATCGGCCCGCCCGGCGGGATACCGACGTGCCAGTATCCGGTGCGTCCCGGCCAGTCCTGCACGGTCGTCAGTGTGCCCGGCGTGACGACCTCGATGCGCGGGGTCGGGTCGGTGACGTCAGGGAGCGAGGCCGTGGAGTGTGTGGCTCCGCGCACGTCGGCGTGCCGGAGCGCCGCGCGGACCAGGCCGAGGTTGGTCTCGATGCCGTCGACGCGGGTCGCTTCGAGCGCGGTGTCGAGCCGGTCGAGCGCCTCGGCGCGGTCGACGCCGTGCGCGATGATCTTGGCGAGCATCGGGTCGTACGCGGTGGTGACCTCCGTGCCCGTTTCGACCCAGGCATCGACGCGGACACCCTCGGGGAAGGCGACGCGGGTCAGCAGGCCGGCGCTCGGGCGATGGTCGCGGGACGGGTCCTCGGCGTAGAGACGGGCCTCGATGGCGTGTCCGGCGGGGGTGGGGGGCTCGGTGACGACGGCGGTTTCCCCCTGCGCGAGGCGCAGCATCCACTCGACGAGGTCGACGCCGTAGATCGCCTCGGTGACCGGGTGCTCGACCTGGAGCCGGGTGTTGACCTCCAGGAAGTAGGCCTCCTCGCGGACGGCGTCGTACACGAATTCGACGGTTCCGGCGGACCGGTAGTCCACGGACGCGCACAGGTCCCTGGCGGAACGGGCGAGGTCTCGGCGTACGTGGTCGGGAAGCCGGGGAGCCGGTGCCTCCTCCACCACCTTCTGGTTGCGACGCTGGAGGGAGCAGTCGCGGTCGCCGAAGGTGACGACCTTGCCGAGACCGTCGCCGAAGACCTGTACCTCGACGTGACGCGCCCGTTCGACCAGCCGCTCCAGAAAGACCCCGGCCGAGGAGAAGGAGGCCGCGGCCACGCGCTGCACGCGCTCCCACGCGTCCGCGAGGTCCGCCGTGCCGTGACAGGCCTGCATGCCGATGCCGCCACCGCCGCCGGTGGCCTTGAGCATCACCGGGTATCCGATCTCCTCGGCCGCCGCGAGGGCCGCCGTGACGTCCGGGAGGAGACCGGTGCCGGGAGCGAGGGGCACGCCCGCCGCCCGTGCGGCGGCGCGGGCGGTGTGCTTGGCGCCGAACAGCTTGAGTTGTTCGGGCGTGGGACCGACGAAGGCGATGCCCGCGTCGGCGCAGCGGCGTGCGAACCCCTCGTCCTCGGACAGGAACCCGTAGCCGGGGTGGACGGCACCGGCGCCGGTGTCCTTCGCGGCCTTGAGGACCAGGTCGACGTCCAGGTACGACTCCTTGGCGGGGGCGGGGCCCAGCCGCACCGCGTCGTCTGCCAGGCGTACGTGGGCGGCGCCGCGGTCGGGGTCGGAGTAGACAGCGACGGTACGCAGGCCGAGCTCGCGGGCGGTGCGGATGATGCGGGCGGCGATTTCGCCGCGGTTGGCCACCAGCAGGGTGTCGAACGTCATCGGGTGCGGTCCTCGTCGTTCCGGGCGGGCTCGGTGATCGTCAGGCGCAGGGGTGTGGGATCGAACCCGTTGCAGGGGTTGTTGATCTGCGGGCAGTTGGACAGCAGGGCGAGGACGTCGGTCTCGGCGCGGAGTACGACCTTCAGACCCGGCGCCGAGAGGCCGTCGACGATGCCGAGCGTGCCGTCCTCCTCGACCGGCACGTTCATGAACCAGTTGATGTTGGAGACGAGGTCCGGCTTGCCGAGTCCGTGCCGGACGCCCTCGGCGAGGAAGTTCTCCACGCAGGCGTGCTGGGACCAGGTGTGGTGGCCGTAGCGGAGGGTGTTGGACTCCTTGGAGCAGGCGCCGCCGAGAGTGTCGTGCCGTCCGCAGGTGTCCTCGACGACCGTCATCAGCGGGGTGTGTTCGTTGGACATCAGCACGGAGCCTGTGGTCAGGAAGACGTTGCCCTGCGCCTGGACGGTGTCGGGGACGCTGTATCGGACGGAGGTGTCGTGGGCGTCGTAGACGAGGAAGTCCGCGGCCTGGTTGCCGTGCAGATCGGTGACGGTCAGCCATTGGCCCTCGCGGACGATCGCCGACCATGCGGCGCGGGCGGGCACGGTGTCGTCGCGGACGACGCGGGCGGCGGGAGCGACGGTGGTCATGCGGTCCTCCGGGCGGTGAGGTGGTCGGCGGTGTTCAGGTACGCGCGGCGGCCTTCGGGAGTGGCGTTCCACAACGGGTCGTCGGGTGCCGTGGCACGGGACCGGTACGCGAGAACCCCGAGATTTCCGCAGGTGTACTCAGGACGCGGGTCCAGCGGGTGGGGGACGTTGGCGAGGAGGACGACGACGTCCTGCTCGGCCCGGAGGGTGACGCGCGTGGCGGGACCGGCCGAGCCGGTGAACTCGGTCGCGCCGTCCTCCGCGATCCGGACGCCCTGGAAGAAGGAGACGGAAGGGGGAAGGTCGCGGGGGGTCAGGCCGTTCTTGAGGGCGGCGAGTTTGAACAGCTCGCGGCCCGCCGGGGATGCGGACTGGCAGGTGCCGTCCCCGTAGCGCGCGGTGTTCCGCGCGAGGGTGGAGGTCCCGGTCACCGCGTCGTGACGGCCGGACGTGTCCTCGACGACGGAGGCGAGCACCCGGCCCTGGTCGGAGAGGAGCAGCCGGCCCTCGCCCAGGTACGCGTTCCAGAGCACCTTGACCGTGTCGGCCGTGTTCAGCCGTTCCCAGGGGCGGTCGGCGCTGTGGAGGAGGAGGTGCGCGCAGGCGTCGCCGGTCATGTCGGTCAGTCGCAGTTCGGTGCCCCGGGCGAGGACCTTGTGGGTGTAGTTGCCGCCCGCCACGGTCTCGGCCCATACGACGTCCTCGGAGGCCACGCCCCGGGGCGGCTCGGGCCAACTGCTCGCGGGGAGGACCGGCATGGCGTCGGTCTCCCTGCCTGCCTGGGCACGGGCGTGGTCACGCGCACCGTGCGCCGATGCTGTCGCTGACGGTGTCGTCATGGGTCGACCTCCGGTCCGGGGCTGATTTCTGTCGCTTGATAGAAATTAGGCATCGGGCGCTTCGCGGCCGTTGCGGGTGAGTTTCCGGTCGGTTTCCGCGAACTCACCGGGGGGATCGGCCCCGAGCCGGCCACCGGCTCTGTGCGAGGATCGTGGCGTGAGCACGCCCACCAGCAGAAGAGTCGGCCGCCCGAGGATCCAGGAGCGTCCTTCCAGCGGTCTCGAGCCGCGCGACGAGGTCCTCGCCGCGGCAGCCGACCTGTTCACCACTCGCGGCTACACCGCGACATCCACCCGGACGATCGCCGAACGGGCCGGCCTGCGCCAGGCATCCCTCTACCACTACTTCGACGGCAAGGAAGCGATCCTCGCGGAGCTGCTCGAAGGGACCGTCCGTCCCTCCCTCGAAGTGGCGCGCGGCCTCGTGTCCCGCACGGAGGCTGCCCCCGAGGCGCGGTTGTGGGCCCTGTGCCACTCCGACGCGGCGCTGCTGTGCGGCGGCCCCCACAACCTCGGTGCGCTGTACCTGCTGCCGGAGGCGCAGACGGGCCGCTTCGCCGACTTCCACCGGGTCCGGGCCGAACTCAAGTCCTGCTACGACGAATTGCTGGCCGCTACCGACGCCGGTGCGTCCCTGGGCCCGGACGCCCTGGCCCTGCACACGGACCTCGTCTTCGGCCTCACCGAAAGCGTGATCCTCATCCGGCGCGCTGAATCCGACCCCGACCGCGACCCGCTGGCCCTGGCGGTGGCGACGGCGGACGCCGCACTGCGGGTGGCCGGCGTACCGCAGCGTTCCCTGGCACGGCTGCGCCGCGAGGGGCAACGGCTCCTCGCGGCGCGGGACTGACGGTTCGGGCGGGCCTCCGCCTCTGCCTCGTCGTTCGACCGCCCGACCCCTCAGGACCGAAAGGCTCGAACACCCCTCGCCCCGGTCTCCCTCCCCCTCGGTGCCCCTCGTTCCGTCCGGGCCCGACGGCGGCTACGGTAAGCAGCGCCGGCCGCGACCGTCGCGCCGAGAACCAGGACGGTGAACCACCGGAAGTACCAGTGGCCGCCGGCGGGGTCGTACACCGCGGCGCGCGGCCAGGCGAGGTTGACCGTCATGAGGAGCCCGTAACCGAACGCGACGGCGTTGACGGGAAGTCCCCAGCGGCCGAGGGAGAACAGGGGCCGGCCGAGCTCGTCGCTCCGGCCGTCGTCCGCGGGCGGCCACTCGCCCCTCAGCCGCCTGAACAGCATCGGCCCGGTGACCATCGCGTACGCCAGGTACACCATCGCGATACAGCTCGTGCCGATGGCCAGAAACGCCTGCGGCGACGCGAGGTTGAGCAGCAGCAACACCCCTGCTCCGACACCGACCACCGTCGCGGCCGTCCCGGGCATCCCGGTCCTGCGCGGCACCCGCGCCAGCCGTGCCGAGTACGGGAGGACGCCGTCGCGGGCCATGGAATAGAGCATGCGGGTCGCCGACGTCTGGATGGCCAGGGTCGCCGCACAGATGGCCACGGCCACGTCGCCGAGCAGCACCCTGCCGAAGCCGTCGCCGAGCGTGCTGGTGAGCACGTATCCCAGGCCCCCGGTCGCGAGGCGTCCGTCGGTGAGGGAAGGTGCGGCGAGCAGCCCGCCCAGCAGCAGGAGCCCGCCACAGACTCCGGAGGTGGTGAGGGCGGTGAGCGTCGTACGGGGCGCGGTGCGCCGCGGGTTGACGGTCTCCTCGCTCATCTCGCTCGCGCTCTCGAACCCGATGAGGACGTACGCGGCGGTGAACGAGCCGACGAGCAGCGCCGTGATCAGGCCGCCTTCGCCTCCGGTGTGCAGAGTGACCGCCGGACCGCGTTCCGCGTGAGTGGCGAGGAGGGTGACGATCAGGGCGATGCCGGCGATCTCGGCGGTGACGCCGACCGAGTTGACGGCGGAGAGCGCCCGGTTGTCGGTGACGTTGAGGAGGGTGGTGAACACGAGCAGGACGAGCCCGAGGAGGGCGGCGTTAGTGGCGCCACTGGTCGTCGTGGGTGACGGATCGCCCCCGACCATCTGGAAGCCGGGCCAGACGGCGGGCAGGACCACTTGCAGTGCGAGAGCGGCGGCCGCCACGACCACGACCCGCCCGACCACCATGATCCAGCCCGCGTACCAGCCGAAGGACGGGGTGCCGAGCCTGCTGGCCCACTGGTAGACGGCTCCCGAAATGGGCATCCGGGCGGCGAGTTCGGCGAAGCAGGCGGCGACGAGGAACTGGCCGATCAGGACGGCGGGCCAGGTCCAGAAGAAGAGCGGACCGCCGAAGGAGTAGCCGAGCGGGAAGAACTGGAAGACCGTGGTCAGTACGGAGATGAAGGAGAACCCGGCGGCGAAGGACGCGTACCTCCCCATGCGGCGCCGCAGTTCCTGGGGGTAGCCGAACGAGGCGAGAGAGCCGTCCGGTGGGTCCGCGGCCGTCGCACCGGGCGGGGGAGCGGGATCGGTGGTCACGGTCATGGCGGGTCCCCTGTCGCGGAGGCAAGTCCTGCGAATTTCTGTCGAGTGATAGAAATTAGGGACGGCTGGTTTCCGCCGCGTATCACTGTCGTGTCCCGACCGTTAGTGACTCCTCTCCCGGCAAGGGCCGTACGCCTTCATGCCGGGCAGGTGCCCGGTTCGCGGCATCGCCGCTTCATCGCGTGGAGTTGGTGCGCGCCGTCAGATCGGCCAGGTGGCCGTCCACGAGGGCGATCTGACGCTCCGGCGGGAACGCCGCCGGAGCGAACAGCGCCTGGACCACCAGGCCGAGTACGAAGGACTGGGCTGCGGCGGCGATGCGGGCGGGGTCGTCGCGGGGCAGCTCGCCGAGCTCTTGGGCCGCGGCCACCTGCTCCCTCAACCTGTCCCGGCTCCGGGCGTACTTGCGGGCGTACGCGGTGCTCAGGTCGGAGTCGGAAAGCGCGGCATCCCAGGACGAGACCCAGATCCGGTTGCTCTCGGTGGACGCCGGGGTCAGCGGCAGGATGTCGAGGAGTGCGGCCCTGAAAGCGGCCAGACCCTCACCCGCCTCACGGCGGGGGCGGGAGGTGGTGCGCTGTTCGAGCAGCTCCAGGGCGTACTCGACCAAAGCCTGCTTGGTCGGGAAGTAGTGCGTGAGCAGGCCGGTGGTGGCGCCGAGTTCGGTGGCGACGGCGCGCAGGGTCAGGCCGGCGAAGCCGCGCGTGGCCATGACCTTCCAGACTGCCGCGGAGACGTCGCGTCGACGGGCCTCGTGATCTCCCTTGGTGCGTGGCATGTCGACACGGTACATTGCCATAACGCTTGTTACGTAAATGGAGGTGCTCATGTTCACGCTGCTGCTGCGCGACGGCGTTCGCCTCGGGGAGCTGGAGGTCTGGCACGCGGAGGAGTTCGCCGCCCATCTGGACCGGGCCCGCGAGCACATCCGGCCGTGGGTCGGGCCCGCGTTCCTCACCGGCGACGTGGACGGGGCGCGGGCAACGCTTCAGCGGTATGCCCGGCGCAAGGCCGACGACGGGGCCCGCCTGTACGGCATCTGGCGAAGTGAAGTCCTGGTCGGCGGCGTGATGTTCACGGATTTCGACGCCTCTTTCGGCTCGTGCGAGATCGGATGCTGGCTGGAGCCTTCCGCCGAGGGCCACGGGCTGATCACCCAGGCGTGCGGCACCCTGCTGGACTGGGCGTTCACGACCCGGGGGCTGCACCGGGCCGAGTGGCACTGCCGGGCCGACAACGACCGCAGCTCGGCGGTGGCCAAGCGGCTCGGCATGTCCCTGGAGGGTGTACGCCGCGAGGCGTGGCCGTACGAGGGGGTGCGCCACGACAAACAGCTCTGGGCCGTCCTTGCTCCGGAATGGCAGGAACTGGAGCGGTGAGTGGCGACGACCGCGCATAAAAGTGCCCGGTCGTCCTGCGCGGGCCGGGTGCGCGCCGCACCGGTGCGAGGAGGTCGCTTGCCGACCATCGGTGTCATCCTCGACATCCACGCCCGCGTCGGCATTTCCGGCGCCGACCGGCTCGACGGCCGGATCCCGCCTCCGCCGGCTCGCCGTTTCGCTGCGCCGGCTCGCCGTTGCGCCGCGCCCGCTCGCCTCCTGGCGACCCCGAACTCCGGAATCGGCGAGGAACACCTCGTCGGACCCGAGGCCGCCACCCATGTGTCTCCCGTTACAGGGATCGCGTCGGGCGGCCCGTTTCCCGGGTCGGCGTGCCCCCGGATCTCGTGCCGGTCCCTCGAACACCCCAGGTGGCGGACGGGGAACCGTAGCCGTTGCCTCCTCTCTGCCGGCTTGGTCTCCCCCACGTCGGCCCCACCCCGGACCCGGGGGCGAGGCAGGGAGCGGCACCTGCCGGTACTGGCGGTGTCACGTCCCGGCGTACGGGGCCGTGCTGGCGCGGACGACGAGTTCTGGTTCGACCGATGCGGGGGCGAGCGTGCCCGCCGGGTCGGTGATGTGCCGCAGCAGGTGGGCCACGGCGAGTTCGCCGGTCTGGGCGAACGGCTGGGCGACCGTGGTCAGCGGAGGGGTGCAGTACGCGGCCAGGTCGATGTCGTCGACACTGACCAGGGAGACGTCCTCCGGTACGCGCCGCCCGAGCTCGGTCAGCGCCCGGATCACGCCGAAGGCCATCTCGTCGCTGGCGACGAAGACCGCGCTCGCTTCCGGGACCCGGCCGAGCAGAAGCCCGTTGCGGTAACCGGAGGCCGGTGACCAGTCCCCCTCCAGCTGCGGCGGTACCGGTCGGCCGGCCTCTTCGAGTGTGGCGCGCCAACCGTCCCGCCTGCGGGCGGCCTCCAGCCAGTGTTCAGGCCCGGCGATGTGCCAGACGGTCTTGTGCCCGAGGTTCAGCAGGTGCTCGGTGGCCTTGCGCGCCGCGAGCGTTTGGTCGATCGCGACGACGTCGGCGGTGTCGGTACTGGGCCCGTCGACCGCGATCGTCGGAGTGGTCCGGATGAACCGCTCGATGCGCGCACTGGTGTGGATCAGCGGCACGGCGAGGATGACGCCTTCGACGTCCTGGTCGGCCAGCCGCGAGAGGGCGACCTCGATGCTGGAGGTGTCCAGGGAGGAGGTGTCCGCCGTGCTGACCTCGTACCCGGCGGCCCGCGCGGCGTTCTCGATGCCGGCGGTGAGCGCCGCCCGCGAGTAGAACGTGGTCTGCAGGGTCACCACGCCGAGGGTGCGGCTGCGCCCCGAGGAGAGCATGCGGGCCGCGTTGTTGCGCCGGTAGCCGAGTTTCTCCACAGCGGCCAGCACCCGCTCCCGCGTGTGCGGCTGCACGTTGGGGTGTCCTGAGAGAGCCCGTGACACCGTCTGCGCGGACACCCCGGCGACACGCGCCACGTCCACCATGCCCGGTGGGCGATCGGCACTTCTGCCGTGCGGCTTCGCCATGGATTTCCTTCCCTCGCCGACCGGCGAAGCAATGATATCGATCCCAGAATGTCTGCACCGCAAAACACGAAGTCCCTTGTGTAAAGCGGGTGATGGCCTGTTGGCATCGTTAACATTCTCTGCCATAGTTCCGGCCATCGAGACGCACCGGCTCCCAGCGGACCAGGGCGTCTCACCTCGCGCGGTCCCGCCGGAGCGTCGTACTCCGGGTCCGCCGCAGCACTTTGGAGGAGCCCTGAGGAGTTCCGACGTACCTCTGCCGAGCGCCTTCTTCGTCCTCCAGCGTCTCCGGCCGTGCGGGTATGACTGCCGGAGCCGTCACGTGACCGGGCGGACAGTCCCCGGCATCGCCCGCGCCCAGCGCCCCGCGGCCACGATCACCCACACCGGGGGCATGCTGCTGCGCGCCGGCCGCCCGCACCGCATGCTCTCCGGCTCGCCCTGCTACTTCCGTGTCCGCCCCGAACAGTGGGCCGCTGCTCTGCTCCTGCGCTCCCGCCGGCCCGAAGAGCCCTTCTTCTGCGCGGAGTTCCGGATCGCCTGGTTCGACCACTGGGGTGAGCCGCACCACGTGCGCCCGGCCGCCTGCGCCGCCGACGACGTGGGCCGCATTCCGGAGGCGCACGGCCCGGTGAGCTTCTGCATGGCCCACGGCGGCACCAACGTCGGCCTGCGGGCGGGGGCGAACCATGACGGCAACCGGCTCCAGCCCGCCGTCACCAGCTACGACTCCGACGCTCCCATCGCCGAACGCGGAGCCCTCACCGACAAGTTCTCAGAGCAGCTCGCTCTGTGCGACCGGCCGGACCCTGGTGAACCGCAGGTCTGCATCGAGACCTTCGACAGGCCCGCAGAACCCGACAACCTCCGAATCCCCACACACCGTCACACCCGGACGACCTCCCAATTTCCCGCACACCGTCACACCCCGACACCGAAGGAGCACACCGTGGCGACCCCTCGCAGGAGTCCCGGACATACCGCACGTCGCACCAGGGCCGTCGGAGCACTCGCCGCGGCGGCGCTCGCCGTGGTCGGCACCGTGCTGAACGTGAACGTCCCGGCCGCCTCCGCCGCCGACCCCACCTACACGGTGACGGTCGGCGCCAAGGGCGGCTGGACCCACCCGGACGACACCCCCGCTTACCCGTACATCGACAAGGACGGGACGTTCTACTACCAGCAGGCCCACTCGCTGTACGGTCCGAGCGACAGCCGGACGTGGACCTTCTACACCGGCGCAGACCTCGACACCGCCACCCGCTCCGCCGCGATCAGCGACTCCGGGACCAATGCGGACACCACCACACTGTGCAACAACAGCCCCACCGGTACCGCGGCTACCTTCCCGCCCAGCGGCTCCGGCTACTCGCAGCGCAATTTCTGCGATCTGGCCGGGGTATGGGTCGACCCCGACAGCGGGGACTGGTACGGCCTGGTGCACAACGAATTCACCCCGCAACCCTTCGGCGACAGCAGCCACTTCGACGCCATCGACTACGCCGTCTCCACCGACCAGGGTCGGCACTGGACCATCAAGGGCCATGCCCTCACGTCCCCGTACAGCACCGCGCGCGGCGACGCCACTGCCTTCCCGCAGCAGACGTACTCCTACGGCGACGGTGACCAGCGCCTCTACGTAGACGCCGCCTCGGGCTACTTCTACGTCTTCTGCGGCTCCCGCCTCATCGACAAGAACGGCGGTTGGAAGGCGTTCTACTCCCACGTGGCCCGCGCCCCGCTGTCCGGCAAAATGGCCTCCGGCACCTGGCAGAAGTGGTACGGCGGCTCCTGGTCCCAGCCGGGCGTCGGCGGCCGGGAGAGCAACACGGTCCCGGTGACCGCCACAGACACCACCGGTTACACACCCACCGCCAAGGAGTACGACCCGGCCAACACCGGCAGCGTGGACCAGCAGGTCGCCGCAGGCAAGACCCCGCCCACCTCGCCCCTGTTCGTCATGGACATCACCTACAACGCCTACCTGGGTCTCTACATCGGCGAACCCCAGGCGGCCGACCAGTCCGGCAACGCGCCGCAACAGCTGTACGCCACCGACAACCTGGCCACCCAGAAGTGGCGCCTGATCGGCGACACCGGTGGGTATCACACCGCCTCCTGGTACCGGTGGTTCCTCGACGGCATCAGCAAGACGGGTTCGGCGATAGTCGGCAAGGACTTCCGGTCCTACTGCTCCTTCGGCTGCTCGGGCGGCGCCTCCGGCGAGTACGTCAACCTGACGGTCAACTCTTCCGCCCCGGCCCCCGCGACCTTCGATCCGGCCAGGACCTATCGCATCGCGGGCGGCGGAGGCCGAATCCTGGCACAGGTCTCCTCCAGTTCCTCCGCCACCACCTCGACGGCCACCTCCACCGGGACAGGACTGGACGCCTGGACCTTCACCGGCACCGGCGACGGTTCCTACCGCATCGCCAACGCCGCCACCGGACAGCTCCTCGGCGTACCCACCACCGCCGCGACGGGCCGCGCCTGGGACAGCGCACCCACCGTCACCCCGCCCGGCAGCGGCGGTCCCACCGTCGGCCAGCAGTGGTTCGTCGTGCCGAACACCTCCTCGGTCAACGGCGCCGCCACGGGCACGTACCGACTGGTGAACCGCTACAGCGGCCTGGTCGTCGGCCTCTCCGGCGTCAACGGCAGGCTCGCCGAGACCACCCCCGTGCGCGCCTGGACCGACACCGCCGGCAGCACGGTCGGCGGCGGACGCGGCGCCGCGGAGCAGACGCTGACCGTCACGGCGGTCGGCACCTCCGCCGTCGGGCTGAACGGCGACCACACCCTCACCACCGGCGGACAGGCACTGGACAACCCCGGCCACAGCACCACCGCCGGCACCCAGCTCATCACCTACACCGCCAACGGCGGCGCCAACCAGACCTGGACCCTCAGCCGGCAGAACGACGGATCCTACGAACTGCGCAACGCCGAATCCGGACTGTGCGCCGACGTCTCCGACGGTTCCACCGCCGCCGGCGCCAAGATCATCCAGTGGACCTGCACCAGCGGTGCCAACCAGCACTGGACGTTCACCCGCCTTTCCGACGGCACCTACAGCGTCACCTCCGTCAAGAGCAATCTGGTCCTGACCTCGGCGTCCACGAGCCAGGGCGCCCTGCTCACCCAGCAGACCGACACCGGTTCCGCCCTCCAGCGGTGGACGGTCGGCTGAGCCCAGCCCAGCCCAGCCCAGCCCAGCCCAGCCGAGCCAAGCCCAGGCCCGCCGGGACCTTGTCCACGAGGCGGTGATCTCCTCCACGGTCCTGCTCGCCAACTGTTCCTCTGCCCTTCCGCCGACCGCCTCGGTGAGGTCGCTGGCCGTCATCGGCCCCGCCGACACCGACCCCCTGACCGGAGTCGGCGGATCCAGCTACGTCGATCCCGGAACCTGCCTGACCGAGATTCCAAGCGGCCTCTCCTGGACCCGAGCTGGGCATCTTCGCCCTGCCAGCAGGGCGAAGATGCCTGCACGCACCCGCATACCGGCCGCCATCTCCGCGGCCTACGGCCTGAATGCGAAAGGCAAGCGCATGAAGGCCGCGCCGGCATTCGCGGACTTCCTCGGATCAGCAGCGGGGCAAAATGCCTACAACCGCGCCGGGGCGATCTTGCCGGCCATCCCGAACGACCACTTCGACGTCAAACCCGCGCTCGCTGCGATAGCGGAGCACCAACGGGCAGGGAAGACCATGCCGTTCATGGACCAGCTCTGGCTCCACCTGGGCGTCGAGAAGGAGCTCTTCGAGCAGATGAAACTGCTGTTCGCCGGCTGCATCATGGTGGAGGCCACGCTGCACTCCCTGGACCGCGCGTACACCTCGGAATCTTGAGGACCGATTCGGCTGATCCGGCGCGACCGCCCTCGTCATGTCTGGCTTTTACGGCGGCTGCTGGAGACGTTTCGCGGGTAGCGCCGCCGTCGTCGCCGTGGCGGCTACGGACCGCTGCTTCGAACCCGAACGGACCCGGGACCGCAACCCGGGCGAGCAGGCCGGTGACGGGTCACTTTCCGTCGGGGTGACCGATGAGGTCCAGGGCCGCCCGGGCGTCGGCGTCGCCCGCTCCGGCGGCGCCGCTGAGCCAGCTCGCCACCGCCACGAGGTCGGGACCGGCCGGGGCGTCCGCCGCCGGCGGTGAGGCCGGTGAGGGTGGTACGGCGGGGATGCCGGCGGAACGCACCCAGCGCTCCGCCTCCTCCGCATGCCCCTTGCGCAGCAGGGCCGAGGCGAGGTTGAGCTTGGCCGCCGGGTGGCCCTTCTCGGCCGCTTGCCGCCACAGTTCCTCAGCACGGTCCCACTCGCCCCGCTCCGCGTGGACGGCGCCGTAGCTGACGAGCCCGTCGGTGTTGCCGCCGTCGGCCGCCCGGCGCCACCATCGCTCCGCCCCGGCCAGGTCGCCTCGCCGGCGCAGCAGGTTGCCGAGGTTGTTCATGCCGTCGACGTCTCCCGCTTCGATCGCCTTGCGGTAGTGGGTCTCCGCTCCGGCGAGGTCGCCGCGCTGCCGCAGCAGGACGCCGAGGTTGACGTGCGAACCGGTGTGTCCGGCGGCGACGGCGAGCCGGTAGTAGTGCTCCGCCCGCGCCGTGTCGCCTGCCTCGGCCAGGAGCGCTCCCATGGTGTGCTGGGCCAGCGGGTGCCCCGCGTCGGCCGCCCGCCGGACGTGCGGTACCGCCGCGTGGAGCCCGTCCTCGGCGATGTGCATCTGGGAGATCCAGAAGAGTACGTCGGGGTCGCCGGAACCCAGAGCGGCCGCGAAGCAGGCCCGCGCCTTGTCCCAGTGCCCCGCGTCGGCCTGAAGAACGGCCATGGCCAGGTACACATGGGGATGGTCGTCGTCCAGGTTGCGGAGCAGCAGCTGGCCGGCCCATTCCACGGCGGACCGCGGTTCGGACGCCGAAGCCCCCGCGGCGGCCGACGTTCCCGGGGCGACGGCAGTACCCGAGGTGTCCGAAGGCGCCGATGTCACCGGAACGCTTGGGGGAGGAGGTGCGGAAGCGGGCGTCGGCGCGGACTGACGCGGAACTCCGCGTGCCTCGGCGGTGCGCAGGGCCCTCACTTCCTCCAACGCCCGACGGGCCATGGGGTTCCCGGTGTCGGCGACCGGCCGGAAGTACCGCTCCGCCTCGTCGAATTCACCACGGTCCATCCGGATCGTGCCCAGTGCCATGGATGCCATGGGGTCACCGGCGGCCCGCGCCCGCTGGAGCCAGACTTCGGCCTCGTCGAGGAGCCCCCGGTTGCCGAGGCCGATGCCGTGGACGGTCATCGCCTCGACTCCGCCCGCCTCCGCGGCCTCCCGGGCGAGGTCCTCCGGCACCGGAGTGCCGTGCCGGTAGGCAGCCTTGATCAGGTCGTCCCGGTTCGGACCCGGGACGCCCCGCGAGCTCTGCCCCCTGGCGTTGCCGCCCTTGCCCGGTCTCCTCCACCACGCGCCCATGTCGCTCCCCCTGCGTCGGTGTGCCGTCAGATGCCTCCCCGGACCGGGCGATCCAGGGTCAACTACCTTACGGGGAACCAAGGTTCATGGTCCTGCGTGAATGTGGGCCGCCCAGAGCGAGGGTGTCACCGGATACAGGTCGCGCATGTCCCGTACCGCCTCGCGGACGGCGTGGGAGGCACGAGCGGCCACCGGTCGCGGCGCGCCCAGGCCCGCGTACACCCGCTCGGCGATCCGCGTGGACACCGTGTCGTCGATGCTCCACAGCGTCCCGACCACATGGCGGAACCCGGCGATCTGGAGCCCACCCGCGAGGTGGAGCGCCTCGTCGACCGCGGTGAACCCCGTCCGGGCCGTGTGGCACGCGGACAGGTACGCCAGTTCGGCGCCGGACAGGTCGAGGCGGGAGATCCCGGCGACGGTGAGCGGGTGGTCGAGGTGGTCGTGGACGAGCAGCCGGCTTCCCGAGCCCGCGCCCGGTTCGGCAGTGGCGTGTCCGCAGAAGTGCAGCCAGGTGTGGTCACGCAGAGCGGCGACGACGGCGTCGCGGGTGGCGCCGTCGCCGGTGAGCAGCCGGGCCCCGGGCAGCAGCCCGGTGAGTACGGCCGCCTCCTCGGCGGCTCCGGGCAGGGGTGGTGCCGCGGGCGCCTCGGGCACGGCGACCACCAGGAAGGAGGCCGCGCGGACGTCGGGGCGGCGACGGCTCCGTGCGAGGACCCGCAGGGAGGGCGTGTAGGAGGACACCGTGCGGTCGAGCACCGTTCGGCCCGTCCCCTCGTGGTGGTGTCCGGCGGCGTGCAGGGGGAGGAAGGCAAGTGGTCCGGTGGGTATCCACCACACGCGGGGCGGCGGGGTCGTGGACGGCCCGGTGATGCCGAGGCCTTCGAGCACGGGACCGGTCACCGTGTCCCACAGCCACCGGAGATGACCGTCGACCTCGTCCTCGGCCGACGCCTGGGCCTCCGGATCGGCTGCGGCGGGATCCTGGAGTCCGTCGAGAACGGTGAGCAGGTCCGCCGCCCGGTGGACGAGCTCGGGCAGCGCGAGACGGGGAAGCGGGACGACGCGCAGCCCCTCGGCGGTGACGGCGATCGCATCGCAGCGGTAGCGGCTGACGTTGACGACGACGACCGGGCCCTCCATGCCCTGGGACAGCAGCCGGTCGGGGTGCGGAGGGCTCATGAAGTCCTCGAAGCCCTGCCGGGACCGGACCTCGACGAGGAGCCGGTCCCATTCGGCCGCCAGCTCGTGGCGTTCGTCGGATGTCGTCTCCTCGTCCGCGGCGTCGAGCCGCGTACGCAGCCACGCGAGCCGATCGGCCGTCCGCGGTGCGTGGCCCCGTAGCTCCGTCAGCTCGTCGCCGTTCTTCATGCCCTGTCCGAGCAGGACACCGCGGCCGAGTTCCAGCAGGCCGAGCGCGAGGGCCGGGTCGCCGGCGGACAGCGCGCAGGCCGCCGAGTCGCCGGCCAGCAGCCCGGTCTCGGCGAGCGCCTGTTCGGCGTCGGCGGGGTGCAGGTGGAGAGGGACAAGAGCGGGCAGTTGGCCTATCGCACTGCTGTAGGCGGTGACCGCTTCCTCCGGCCGGCCGGCCGTCATCGCGGCGTGCCCCCACCCACGGGCTGCCCGGAGCCGTAGCCGGGGTGCGGCCGCGGGGTGGAGGGCGGCGGCCCGCAGGCAGGCGGTCGCTTCCGGGCGGTCACGGGCCGCCAGCACCAGCCCGAGTTGGTACTGGATCACGGCGTGCGCCGCGTGCTGGTCCGGGAGGATGGCCACCGCCCTCCGGAGCAGGACCTCGGCGCGGTCCGCGTCACCGCCGTCCGCGGTCAGTTCGTACCGTCGGGCGAGCGCGGAGGCGAGGTTGACCAGGGCGCCGGCCCGCGTGACGGCGGCGGCAGTGCCCCTGCTGCCGGCGTCAGGGGCGAGCTCACCCCCGGGCCGGAGTGCCGCCCCGGCGGTCGTGTCGACCGCTGCCTCCAGAGCGTCCATGCGCGCCCGGAGGTCCTCCGCGGCGGAGGCCAGTTCGAATCGGACGTCCAGCGCGTTGGCCAGGCCCTGCTGGAGCAGGGAATGGTCGCGGTGACCTGGAGGTGTGAGAGCCACGGCCTCGCGGTGTACGGCGATGGCCTCCTCCAGGTCCCTCTGGTCCCCGGTCCGTTCGTGGCGCAGCCGCAGGGCGAGGCCGAGATTGTGCAGCCTGCCCCCTCGGTCGTCCGGGCCACCCGCTTCGACTGCCGCGCGGGCCGTCCGTACCCCTTCCAGGAGGTCCTCAAGGCCTCCCGCACGCTCGTGGCGTTCTCGCAGCGAGGCCGCGAGCGCGCTGAGGATGCCTGCCCTGCCGGGGTGCCGGCTGCCCGCTGCGGTCCCGGCCTCGCGCAGGGCGCCGATGGCGGCGTCGAGGTCGCGCGGATCGCCCTCGCGCTCGTACCGGAGCCGCAAGGCCAGTCCCCACAGGGCCAGGGCGGAGGCCCGGATCGGACCCGCCCGCACGGGGGTGCTGTCGACCGCGGCCCTTGCCGCGTGGAGGGCCCGCTCCAGCAGCGCGGGATCCCGGTGGCGTTCGGCTACCGCGACTTGGTCGCCGGCCTGCTCATGAAGGAGGGCGATTCGCCGGTCCGTCGTTTCGGCCTCGGTCTCCGGTGGCCCCCCGGGGCCGAGGTAGCGCGCGAGGGCGGCGGCGACGACCGCGTCATCACGGCCGCGTTCCGCGCCCAGCACCAGGCTCCGGCACAGATGCAGGTCCGCTATGGCCCGAACCGCCTCCGGATCGGTCGAGGGATCGGCCACGAGACGCATCAACATCCGCACCTCGGCCAATGCCTGAGGCGAGAGTATCGCGTCCTGATCCAGACTGGACCGGTACAGCAGCACCCGGGCGCCAAGGGCCCGCACCAGATCGTCACGCCCCGCGCCGGTCACAGGAGTTACCGTACGAGGCGACGCGGACATCGGGAGGGGAAACAGGGTGACGGGTCAGGAATCATCCCAACTCACAAAATTGTGCGGCCAGTTCACGGGCATACGGGATGTCGTGGCCCGTCGCGGTCGGCTGCCCGCGCTGGAGACGATCCTGACCGAATTCCGAGCAGGTGGCGATGCGGCACAACTTGTCGCAGACGTAGACGAGTTGCTCCGCCAGTGCGGTATCGCCCGCGGCCTCGGTCAATTGCGTGCCCCCGGAGGGGCGAGCCTCCCCTACCTGGGCCCCGGGCATCCCCTGGAGGAGGCGCACGTGTGCCCGGCGGACCGCTGCGACCGCGTGGCGCTCGACGGCATGGGCAGGTGCGAGCTGTTCGCCCTTCCTCTGCGCCTGGTGAGGTGGTGAGCGATGACCGCGTTCCTGGCCACGCTCGGCGGCAAGCTCGCCGACACCTGGCTGTCTCTGCTCGTGCTGCCCGGTCTCCTCTACCTCGCCGTGTCCGCGGCAGGCTCGGTCCTCGGGCACCGTACCCCCTTCGAACACGGCCTGCTGATCGAGCGCATCGACACCATGGCCAAAACCCCCGCCACGCACTCCCCGGGAACGGTGGCCCTGGTTGCCGCGCTCATCCTCGCGGCCTCGGCCGGGGTCGGCCGACTGGCCGGCGCGCTCGGCGGCGGCGTCGAGCGCGGGTGGCTCGGTGACTGGCCACGGCCGCTGCGCCCGGCCGCACGCGCCCTGACCCGGCGTCGCACACGGAGGTGGAGCGCCGCCGACGCACGCTACCGGCAGGCACTGACCACGAGGGCCCTGCGCGTCTCCGCGGACACCCGCGCGTCCCACGCGCCGGACGCGTCCGACGGGCCGCCCACCCTCGACGACCCGGCGGACCGTCCGACCGCTCCGACCACCGCTGAACTGGGTGAGGCCCGCAATCTCATCGCCCTCGCCCGCCCGGCCCGCCCGACCTGGATGGGCGACCGGCTGCTGGCGGCGGACGCCCGGATCCACCGGTCCTACGCCATCGACCTCACCTCGGCCTGGCCCAGGCTCTGGCTCCTGCTCCCGGACACCGCACACGGCGAGATAAAGGCTGCCCGGACCGCACTCACCGGCGCGGCGCGCCGTGCCGCCTGGGGGCTGCTGTACGTACTGCCCGCCCTGTGGTGGTGGCCCGCGGCACTGATCGTGGCCGTCACCTGGACCGGGGCCTGGCGGCAGGCCCGGCTGGCGGTGCACGAATTCGCCGAGCTCGTCGAAGCGGCCGTCGACCTGCACGGCCGGGACCTGGCGACGGCCCTGGGCATCCCCTGCGAGGAGCGGCTCACCGCCGCCGAAGGCCGCGAGATCACCCGTACGCTCCGCAAGGGGGCATGACCCGCCGTCACACGGCGACGGAAGCGCGGGACGGCGACCACCTGCGGCGGGCCCCGGCGCGACGGTGGGTGAGGCATGCGGACGGCCTTTCGTGCATGCGGCCGCAGGACGAAGGGGGCGGTGCCCGGACGCGTTGTCACAGGGGCCGCCTAGAGTCTCCTCCACTGGTCACGGTGGGTCGCCGTCGACGGGATTCTTCAGCATGCCGCCGGTGCGGCGGCATGCCGGACAACGGGGAGAACAGCGCATGGGGTGGGTTTCGGCGGGCGACTACGAAGTCGCTCTGGAGGCGGGCAAGGTGGTCTGCCGCAATGAGAAGGGCCGGCGGCTGAAGTCCGTTCCGGCCAAGCTGAAGGACGACCCGGCGGTCGTCGGTCTCCGTCAGCTGACCGAATGGCTGGACCGGCACGAGCGCCGGTGCCTGAGCGACGTCGAGCAGTGGATGGTGCGTTCGTTGCCCGTTCCCACCGCTGTGCTCGCCCGGGTCTGGCCCGACCCGGCGTGGCAGGCGGCCCTGCGGGACATGGTGGTCACCGGCGCGGACGGCGGGGTCGCCGGGTTCCTCCGCGACGTCGACGCCGAGCGCGGTCTCGGCCTCGTCGACCTGGACGGCGACACGGTCCGCATCACCCCGGACGTCGTCAGCGTGCCCCACCCCGTCCTGCTGGAAGACCTCGACGAGCTGCGGGAGTTCGCCGTCGAGCTGGAAGTGCGCCAGAACGTGGAGCAGTTGTTCCGCGAGGTGTGGCACCGACCGGCCGGCCTCGCCCCGGACACCACCTCCGTGGACACCTACGCCGGCGGCGTGTTCAAGGAACTGCGCTTCCTGCACGGCCGCGTCACCCAGCTCGGGTACCGGTCGCGCGGCGGGTACGCGGTCTGCCCGGTCGTCGAAGACGGCGCCGGTGTCGAGGCGCGCATCTGGATCGGCGAGCACGACGGATACGACGCGCACGACACCGAGACGGGCCCGCTGGGCTGGACCGATGCCTCGGGGCGCGCGCTGACGGCGGCCGAGGTCGGCGCCGTGGCGTGGTCCGAAGGCATGCGCATGGCGGCGGCGCTCCACGCCGGACGCGACGTGCAGGACGAGGAGCGGGCGGCATGAGCACCACGACGACGAACACCGAAACGCATACGGCCGCAGCGGGCACGCCGCCCCTTCCCGCCCAGAACCGGGGTGGCGGCGCCTCGGCCCCCGCCGCCGAACGCCGCGCGGCGGCCCTGCTCGACGCGGGTGCGATCCTCCCGGCCGGCAGCACCGACCGGGACGGCGCCGACACGCTGACCGCCCGCACCTACACGCACACCGCCCTCGAGGACCGCCCGGTGATCCGGCTCGTGCCCGGCACGCTGGGCGAGGCCGAGGACCTGGCACTGGAATTCCTGGGGCTGGCCCGTACCGCGGAGGCCCCCGTCGTGGGACAGGTCCGCCGCGAGACGCTGGGCTTTCCGGCGTGGGCCCTCGCCAACGACCCGGCCAACGGGCACCACGCCCTCGCCCTGGTCAAGGACATCGAGCGGCTGGGCCGACAGGCCAAGACCCGCGCCGGCGCGGCCAAGGAGGGCTTCGACGAGCTCGGTGCCCGGCTCGGCCGCGCCGTGCCGCACTTCCTCCCCACCTACTGCGAGCAGGTGGCACGCCTCTTCCTCCAGGCCGAGAACGCCACCTACGCAGCCTCCTTCTTCGGCAAGGCCCGCGAAGCCGAACGGGTCCACGGCCTGACCGTGGACGAGGACCGGCAGCGGGCCGTCTTCCTCGAGTTCGCCCTCGCCGGCGCGCTGACCGTCAAGGCGCTGCGGCAGTACGTGCGCGATCTGGTGGCCCGGCTCGAACCGGCGGACGCCTGGGCGCAGTTCCGCCGGTTGCTGGTCGAGCGCTGCGCGGCCGGCATGCCACCGTACGCCGCGCTGCCGCAGGACGTACGCACCCTGGTCAAAGCCGCCGGGCTGGACCGCGAGAGTGCCGAACGCGAGCTGGTGGCCGACCTGATCGGCTCTCCCGGAGTCGTCCGGGCCCCCGCCTCGTTCTGGGCCACCTACGGCTCCGCCCTCATCGCCCTCGCGCGGGCGGACGTGTCCGTGCGGGTCCGGCTGCTCGGGTTCTTCCCGGAGACCTTCGACGAGAGCGGCCGGGACACGGACGGCGAGTCCGGCTGGCTCGCGCTGCTGGCCGAGTCCGGCGCCGAGGAACTGCTGACCGCCCACCCGGACGCGTCCGACCGGACCGCGTCCGACTCCGCCGCCCCACTGGACCCGTCCGTCTCCCCGGCGGACTGGCTCGCACGCTGGGAGGTGTACCGACGGCGCAACCGGGCCACGTCGGGCCGCAGCACGCGCACCCTGGACCTCGTCCTGCGGATGGCGGACCGGCTGCGCGCCGACAATCGCCCCGTCGAGCTGTTCCAGGGCCGCTGGCGGCGCACCGCCGACCTGGACCTCCTCGACCTCTGCCTGGCCTCCGGGGTCCCCGTGGCCGAGCCGGACGACGAGGAAACGGGTCGCGGAGACGAGCGGTCGCACTGCCTTTCGCTGGATCAGTGGCTCGCCGACGACGCGCCCGGGCGGCGGGATCTCGCCGGCGTCGCCGCACACCCGGGCTTCCGCGACCTCCTGCGCCGGAACGTCGGCGGCCTCGGTCACGGGCACGGTCAGCGGCTGAGCGACGCCGGCCTGGCAGGACTGGCCTCGCACCCGGTGCTCTCGGTCCTTCTGCGCGAGTGGCTGACCAGTTGTGCCGAGGAGTACACCGCCGCGCGAGGACTTCCCGGGCTGCGCACGGCCCTCAACAAGCTCTCGCCGTTCCGCGCCGTCGTCGCGGACGTCGCCCCGGAGGCCGCCGGCCTGCTCGGGCGGCACGACGTCGTACCGCTGCTCGTCTCCACCCTGCGTACGGGGGTCTTCGACGAACTCGGCTGGCCCGCACTCGACGAGACCTACGACGAACTGGCCGCCGAGGCCGCCACCGCGTCGCGGGGGCGGAACGGCAGGTCGCAGAACGTCAGTGTCACCGGCGCCTGGCCCGCGCTGATCCTGAGCACGCTCGAACGGGCCGTCGTCGTCGGTCCGGATGGTGTTCTGCTGCGCCACACCCTGCGGCTGCCGACCACCACCGACCCCTGGCGGACGGCTGCCTTCCGTTTTGTCGACGGCGAGTTGCTGGTGATCTGGTGGGAGGACGGCAAGCAGCTCGGCTACTGGTCGCACCGCCCCGCCGAAGTGTTCACCGTAGGCGGCGAACAGGTCCCCCGCTGGAGCGGCTCCGGTCTCGCGGACGTGGTCTGCGTGCCGCTGCCCGGCGGCGGCCGTGCCACCGGAGCCAAGGCCTTGCACGCGGGCGACACCGTCCTCCCGCCCCGGCGCGCCGTCCTCTCCGACGGCACCGGTCACTGGCGGGAGGGCCACCAGGGCACCCAGCGGGTGTGGCTGGAGTACGACCCGGCCGACGGCACACACGGCCGCGCGTCCCTCCCCGCCTTCCTCCGCTCCGGCGCGCGGGAGGGAACCCGGCTGATCGCCGAGCACTGCCAGGTGCTGCCCCTCCAGCCCGGCCTGGAGACCACCCCGTTCGGCACGGACGGCGTGGTCCTCGGCCGCTGGGTGCGCCGCAGCGTCACCGAGCCCGGCGCGGCCGAACCGGCCGACGGGGGCCGCACCGCCGCCGGTACCCCCGACGGCCACACGGTCGTCCTGCCGCATCCGCTGCCCGACGGCGCCTCCGTGGTACCGCTCGGCGCCCTCGCCCTGCCCGGCGGTTCACGGCCCGTCGCGGTCCTGCGCCACCGCTCCGTCGAAGCGCACCCGGCGGACACCGACGGCACCGCCGGCCTGTGGTCCGTCGGTACCGATTCCTCCGGCGGCAACGACGCGGCGGGCACCCCCTACGTGCCCCCCGTCGCCTACTGGCACGCCCTGCGCCCGAGGGACGAGCGGGGCTCAGCCGCCCTGCGGAACCTGACGGACTCCCGGACCCAGACGCTGTTCGACGAGGTCGCCGCCGCCGTCGCCCGGCACCTGGAGGCATTCCGGGCGGCCGAGAAGTACACCGGCCCCTCGTCGCGGGAGATGAGCGAGGAGGCCGTCGCCAGGGTGCTGCCCGAGGTGTCCGACCCACGGCTCCTCGCGGGCGTCACCGCGCTCGTGCGGAACGCGGTGGACCGGGCCGTCGCGGTCGCCCGGTACCTGGAACCGCCCGCACCCGAGCGGCCGGCCACCCCCCGGAACACCGCGCGCACCCAGGGCATGTTCTTCGACCACGAGCCCGAGCACGGCGACGACACGACCCTGCGGACGGCCACCGCCTGGGGCTCCGAGCGGATGCGCGGCACCTGGTGGGGAGCCGGAACCCGGTGGACGGCCATCCGGCAGATCCTCGCCGTCAACCACGTCCTCGGCGGTGAGCCTGCGTTCGGCCCGCCCACGCCGTCGAAGGTCCCCTTCACGTCCGTGGACGGCTGGCGGCGCGACGAGTACACGGTGCCCGGCGAATCCCTCGCCTGGACGTCCCTCCTCGACGAACTGCCCGAACTTGCCTACCGGACAGCCTCGGAGGCCACCGCACCCGAGCACCGCACCGCACTCCTCGTCCTCCTGGAAGCACTCGCCGCAGGCCCGCTGGCCGACCCGGCGGGCACGGTCCGGCAGGTGGAACTCATCGAACCGCTCGACACGACGACACTCGGGAGGTCAGGTCGCCCCGAGGCCGTGCACCGCCTCGGCCAGGTGCTGCGCAAGGGCGACCGTACCGTCGTGGTCCTCGCCGAACACGGGCGCAACTCCCGCGGCGACGCGGCACGCTGGCTCGCCCTGGACCACGACCCGACCGGAGCCTTCGGCCCCGTCCCCGGCTTCACACTGGACCGTGAGCACGTCCACCGGCAGGGCATCGCCCGGGACCGGCTCACGCGGCTCACCGCCCTCGTGCGGGAAAAGGGCGCTGCGCCCTGGCGACCGGAGGCCGCCGAGGAGTTCCACTCGGCCACCGGAATCGGCCTGCTCCAGGCCACCGCGCTGGTGTCGGCAGCCGTAAGGGAGCCCGGCGCCGAGGCGTTGGCCCTGCTCGCCTCGAAGACACGTGCCTTCGAGGCGGCCCAGGAGAAGCTGGACGCCCTGCCCCGCGACGACCGGCGCGCCGTGCTGAGGGCGCTCCTGCCCGAGGACCCGGCCGAGCTGTGGTCCACCGGCCCCGACGTCCCGGCCGCCGCCGAGGTGTGGCGCGAGCGCCTGGGCTCCCTCGTCCGCGTCCCCGAGGAACTGGACCTCGACCTCACCGGCGCCATGACCGCCTCCGTCGACCTGATCCTCAACGCGGGCACCCGGAGCTGGCTCGGCCACGGCGCCCCCGTGCCGGACGGCAGCGCCCGTCCGCCCCTGCACCTGGTGAACGCGCGCGGTGACGTCCACACCGCCCTGACCGCCCTGCGCACCCTCGCGTACACGCTGCCGTACGGACACCCCCTGCGGGCGCACCTGCCCGTCGGGCTCGCTGCCCTGCGCACCCGGCTCGCCGACCCCGGCCTGGTGCTGGACCTGGGGCTGGACTGGACGGAGTCGGGGTTCTCCCTCGGCACCGCGATCCGTCACGCGCACGGGCTCCCCGAGTCCGGCGGCGCCGGGGCAGACGGACTGGTCCGGGCCGGATCGGCACTGCTCCTCGCCCCCGGTTACGGCGACAGCGAGAGGCTGCTGATCCGCCCGGCAGGCCTCGAAGGACCCGACGACCCGGCGTTCGGCCTGGTCGAGGGCATCGTCGGCCGACAGCGCACCGGCGATCTCCTTGCCCTCCGCGCCCTGCTGAGCCAGGAGAGCGACCGCCTGGCCGAGGCGGGGGCACCCGACGGCTCCGCGCACCGTCCGGCCCAGGACCCGACGCGTGCGGTGCCGGACCTGGTGGCCGAGGCGGCCGACGCCCTCGCCCTGAGCACGGACGCCGCCGCCCTCTACCTGATGCTGCTCGCCCTGCCCGACCCCACGGACCGCAACTGCGTCCGCTGGACCGGGTGGAAGCCCGCACGGATCAAGAAGGCCCGCACGGAACTCGCCGCCACCGACCTCGTCGTGGAGGCGAAGCGCTCCCGGGCCGGCCGCACCCTCTTCCTTCCCTGCGGCTGGCTGGAACGCGGCGCCCCCGGGCTGCCGCTGGAGACCTGGAAGGAAGCGCTGTACCCCGTGACCGGGCCCGCCAGGATCCTGCCCCACCTCGCCGTCCCCGAACTCTTCGCAGCCGCCTGGGCACGGGTCCGCGGCGCGGACGCCCCCGCCTTCGAAGAACTGGACACCCGCACCACCCGGAAGGGCCGCCGCCGATGACGAACGACACCACGACCACCCCGGACAGCACCACGACGGAAGGCGTCCCGCACCAGGCGACGGCGGCCGGCCGCGCGCCGCGGCAGATCACGCCGCCCGAGGACCGGTACGCCACCGAACTGGCCTTCCTCGCCGCCCACGACTCCGGGCCCCGCCCGCCCGGCTGGCTGCTCACCCCCCGTGCCGTCGTCACCTTCGTGATGGGCAGCTCGGGCGACGCACTGGGTCTGCCGAAGAACGCCCGGCCCGCGGAGGGGGTGCCGCGCCGACTGGTGATCGAGCAGAAGTTCGTCGGCGAGCGCGCCCTGGTCGAACGCTGTGTGGTCACCCTCGCCGGGGAACGCGGGCTCCTCCTCGTGGGCGAACCCGGCACCGCCAAGTCGATGCTCTCCGAGCTGCTGTCGGCCGCCGTCTGCGGCACCAGCGCGCTCACCGTGCAGGGCACCGCGGGCACCACCGAGGACCAGCTCAAGTACGGCTGGAACTACGCGCTGCTGCTCGCCCAGGGACCCACCGAGAAGGCCCTGGTGCCGTCCCCGGTCCTCGCCGCCATGACCCGCGGCGCGGTCGCCCGCGTCGAAGAGGTCACCCGCTGCCTGCCGGAGGTCCAGGACGCCCTCGTGTCCCTGCTCTCCGAGCGGCGGATCGCCGTGCCCGAACTGGCCGGCGGCGAGGGCGCCCAGCTGCACGCGGCCCCCGGCTTCACCCTCATCGCCACCGCCAACCTCCGGGACAAGGGCGTGTCGGAGATGTCCGCGGCGCTGAAGCGGCGCTTCAACTTCGAGACGGTGGGGCCCATCGGGGACGTCGACGCCGAGACGGCTCTCGTGCGGCGCCAGTCGCGTACCGCCGTCGAACGTGTGGGCGCCGCCTACCAGGTGGACGACGCGGTCCTCGAAGCCCTCGTCACCGCCTTCCGGGACCTGCGCGACGGCCGCTCCGTGGAGGGCTGGGAGGTCGAGCGTCCCTCCACGGTGATGAGCACGGCGGAGGCGGTCTCCGTCGCGGGCTCGCTGGGCCTGGCCGCGGCCTATTTCCCCGGCGACCGGGACGTCCTCTCCCTGCTGCCCGGTCACCTGCTCGGGGTCGTCCGCAAGGACGACCCCGCCGACGCGGCACGGCTGCTGGGGTACTGGGACGGGCCGGTGCGCAGGCGCGCGGAGCAGGGTTCGGCCACCTGGCGTGCCCTGTGGGACCTGCGCCAGGTGCTGGAGAACTGACGGATGAACGAGTCGAAGGTCCCCGGGCCGGGGACGAGGACCGGAGCGGGTGGCACCGTCGAGGCGTCGCGCACCGGCGGTCGGCCGACCGGTTCCCCGGCGGCGGGCCCGGCGGAAGGACCTCGCACCGCGGAAGCCGCGGCCGAGGCCCTCGCGGCGGCCGGTCCCGGGGCGCCGTTCCTGATCGGGGTGCGCCACCACGCGCCCTCGCTGGCGGCCGCCCTGCCGGCGCTGCTCGACGCGGCGGCACCCGACGTCCTTCTCGTCGAACTGCCCGCCGAGTTCCAGCCCTGGCTGAGCTGGCTCGCCCACGAGGAGACCGAGGCCCCGGTGGCGCTGGCCGCCGTGCCCGCCGACAGCCCCGGCGGCAGCACCGGCGGGGGCCTGCCAGGTGAACGGGTCCCGGCCTTCTACCCGTTCGCGGACTTCTCGCCCGAACTGGTCGCTCTGCGCTGGGCGGCGAGAAACGGCGTCCCCGCCGTGGCCTGCGATCTCCCGCTGGCCGACCGGGCGTGGGCGGAGGGCGGCGACGTAGACCCCGCCCCTGCTCCCGGCGCCGCTTCCGCCACCGCACCGGGGGAGGGGTACGGGCTCTCCGCCGCGCTCCGGTCCCGGCTCACCGGCCGGGACGGCGACGACCTGTGGGACCGGCTGGTGGAGGCCCACGCGCCGGGTTCGACACCCGAGGCGCTCCGCCGTGCGGCCCTGCTCACCGGCTGGGCGCTGCGCCACGAGGCCGAGGCCGGCGGCGGGGTGCGCGGCACGGACCTGATGCGCGAGGCCTGCATGCGCGGACACGTCGCCGAGGCCCTGGCGAGTGGACGGCGGCCCGCCGTGGTGGTGGGGGCCTTCCACACCCCGGTGCTGCTGCCGTCGGCCGTCGGGGCCGCCGCGGAGCCTGAAGCGCCCGACCCGGCCTCCGTGGAGCCGGAAGGCCCGGCCGCCGCGCCGGAGCCGGGCGCGGCCGGTCACGCCGGGGGCGCCGCCGGGACGGCCGCGTGCACGGTCTCCCTGATCCCCTACACGTACCCGCTGCTCGACTCACGGTCCGGCTATCCGGCCGGCATCCGGGACCCGGAGTGGCAGCACACCGTCCTGGAGGCCGCCGGGGACCCGGCGGCGGTGCACGAGGCCCTGATCCGTACCGCGGTACGGATCTGCGCCGCACTGCGCGAACAAGGCCACCCCTACGGCCCCGCGGACGGCCGGGAGATCGTCCGGGTCGCGGCCGACCTGGCCCTGCTGCGCGATCTGCCCGCGCCGGGCCGCGGTGAACTCCTCGAAGCCGCGCAGACGGTGCTGGGACGCGGCGAGACGTACGGCACGGGCCGCGCGGTGGCGCAGGCCCTCGAACGCGTACTCGTCGGAGTCCGCACAGGACGGCCCGCACCCGCCGCTCCGCGCAGCGGACTGAGCCCCGCCGTCGAGGCGGAGACCGCGGCGCTCGCGCTTCCCGGGCCGCAGGACACGCACGAGAAGGCACCGCGTGACCTCCGGCTCGACCCGGCGCGCTCCACCCTGGACCGCCGCCGCGACCTGCTGCTGCGCAGGCTGACGGTGTGCGGCATCCCCTACGCGCGGGAGCAGGGGGTGACCGGCGCGGCGGGCGGTGAGGGACTGACGACGCGTTGGCAGGTGCGGTGGACCCCGGCGACGGCCGCGATGCTCACCGCGGCCGGGGCCCGCGGCGTCACCCCGGCCCAGGCGGCCGAGGGTGTCCTGCGGCAGCGCCACGCGGCCGAGCGCGCGGAGGGCGGCCCGACGGCCGCCCAGGTCGTCCGCGGCCTCGCGGACGCCGCCGCCTGCGGGCTGCCCGCCCTGGCCGACGAACGGCTGACCGAGCTGTCGGCCGTACTCCCCGCGAGCGGCACCCTTCCCGAACTCCTCGCCGGGCTCGACCTGCTGGACCGCATCGACGCGGGCCATCTGCCGGGCCTGACCGCACCCGACGGTCCCGAGGGCCTTGCGGACGGCTCCGCGGACCCGGGCGGACCGGACGTCCCGGACGGCCCTGCGGACCCGGGCGGACCGGACGGCCCTGCGGCCCTGCGAAAGGCCGACGACGGAAGGGCGGCCCGCGCCGCGCATGCGGTGGAACCTCTGACCTCCGCCGCGGTGCGCCAGGTCGACGGGCTGACCGGCTCCGGGGAGCCCGCGGACGCCCGTGCCCTGCTCGAACTGGCTCAGCGGGCCGACCGGCTGGGCGGCATCCGGCTCACCGACGCCCTCGCCAGGCTGGCCGTCGACGGCGCCCCGCTGATCGCCGCTGCCGCCGGAGCGGTCAGGGTGCTCACCGGCCACGAAGAGGCCGAGGGCTTCGGGGAGCGCGTCGCCTCCTGGGTGGACGCGGCCGTGGACGGCACCTCCCGGAGCACACTGACCGCCCGGCTCACCGGTCTCCTGACGGTCGCGGGCCCGCTCCTGACCGTTTCGCCCGGCGCCCTGGACCCGTTGCTGGACCGGGTCGTCGAGTTGGACGACACCGCGTTCCTGGACAGGCTGCCCGCCCTGCGCGGCGGCTTCGACACCCTGAGCCCGGCCGCCCGGGACCGGCTGTTGGACACCGTCGAGGAGCGGCTGGGCGAACGGGTGGACACCCTCGACGCTGACGATCCCGCCGAGCAGGCCCGCCGGACGGCCGCCGACCTCGCGGCCCGCGAGCTCCTGACCGGGCTCGGCCTCCCCGTCGCACCACCCGCCCGCGACGACCGGCTCCCACAGCCGTCCGGCCGGCCCTGCGCGACGCACCCCACCGAACTCCCCGACCCCTCCGGGACCGGGGCAGTCACCGCCCCGGCGGGCCCGGCCGATGAAGAGGTTCCCGCCCGGACCCTCGCACCCGCCGACCGCTGGCGGCTCGTGCTCGGCCGGAGCACCGACCGTCTGCCGTCCGGCGCGGCCCGACTGGCGACCGCGCTGGACGAACTCTACGGCGCGGGACACGGCGAGGGTTCGCGCGGCGGCCTGCCCGCCCCCGGCCACGGCTCCGGAGCGCGCGGCGGCCGCGAACCGTCGTTCCCCGGCGTACGCGAATGGTCCGAGGAACTGGCCGCGCTGTTCGGCCCCGGCGTCCGCGAGGAGGTCCTCGCCGCAGCGGCCGTGACCGGGCGGCAGGACGTCCTCGCCGCACTCGACCCGACGGCCGTGACCCCTTCCGTGGAACTGCTCCGGACGATCCTGCGGTACGCAGGCGGCCTGCCCGAAGCCCGCCTGGCGGCGCTCCGCCCGCTGGTGCGCCACCTGGTCGACGAACTGACCCGGCAACTCGCCACCCGGCTGCGGCCCGCGCTGACCGGTACGGCCACGGCCCGGCCCACCCGACGCCCGGGCGGCCGACTCGACCTGCCGCGCACGTTGCGCGCCAATCTGGCCACCGCCCGACGCGCGGACGACGGCACGGTCCAGGTGATCCCCGAGAAGCCCGTCTTCCGCGGTCGCGCCCGCCGGTCGGCCGACTGGCGCCTCATTCTCGTCACCGACGTCTCCGGATCCATGGAAGCCTCCACGATCTGGTCCGCGCTGACCGCGTCCGTGCTCGCCGGGGTACCGGCCCTGAGCACCCACTTCCTGGCGTTCTCCACGGAGGTCGTCGACCTCACCGGCCATGTGCACGACCCTCTTTCCCTCCTGCTGGAAGTGAGCGTGGGCGGGGGGACGCACATCGCCGCCGGGCTGCGGCACGCCCGCGGACTGATCGAGGTGCCCACCCGCACCCTCGTCGTCGTCATCAGCGACTTCGAGGAGGGCGCTCCGCTCGCCGGGCTGCTGGCCGAGGTGCGGGCTCTGGTGAACACCGGCTGCCACGTCCTCGGGTGCGCGAGTCTCGACGACGCCGGCCGGCCCCGCTACTCGACGGGAGTCGCCGGACAGCTCGTGGCAGCCGGCATGCCGGTAGCGGCCCTCAGCCCACTCGAACTGGCCCGCTGGATAGGGGAGAAGACCGCATGAACGACGACCGGTTGCCGCCCGTCGCGCCGGAGGTCACGGCCGGACTCGTGGAGGGACTCTCGCCCCGGCTGCGCAAGCGGCTGGACGCGGCGGTGGCCAAGCTCGGCTCCCGCCCGGCCCACCGCGAGGGGGCCACGGTGACGATCGAGGTCGACGGCGAGACCGAGTTGCGACTGCACGCCCCGGGCGGCGTGGTGGCGACGGCGGACGACATCACCTGCGGTTGCCTCCTCGCCCCGGCATGCGTCCACCGGGCGGCAGCCGCCTGCGCCGCTCCCACGGCGGACCCGGTGGGGGAGACGTCCGACCAGCACACCCCTCCGGTCTCCGACGCCGCCCGCGACCCTGAACCGGACCACGCTTCCCCGACCGAGGCGGCGAGCCCGGCTCAGCGCGCCGCCGCCGACGCCCTGTGGTCGGCGGGAGCCTCCGTGCTGGAGGCCGGTGTCGACGGGGCCGGGGCCGTCACCCAGGCGGTCCTCCTGCGAGCCGCGCACACGGCCCGGCTCCGCCACCTGTCCCGTGCCGCGGGCGCCGCCCTGTCCGTCGTCACGCTGCTGCGCGCGGCCCGCGCCGGGGATCCGTCCTACCGCACCGCCGACCTCGTCACGGCCCTGGCGGAACTTCTCGGCACCGCACACCGTGTTCGTACGGCGTCCGGGGCGGAACTGGCCGCCGTCAGAGGCCGCGTGCGCCGCCCGTACCGTCCGGACGGCTCGCTTCGTCTGTACGGCCTGTTCACCGAACCCGTGGTCACCGACTCGGGGCACGGCGGCGTCCGTACCTGGGTCGCCGGAGCCGACGGCCGCCTCCTCACGGTCGGTGATGTGGCGCCCGGCGGCGTGGGGCGTGCCCTCGGTGTCGCCGACCGGGCCGTGCGCCTGGGGGACAGCGCACTCACCCACCGGGAGCTGGGCCGGGCCGGTCTGGCCGTTTCCGGGGCGACGGTCTCCCCGGACGGCAGACTGGGCGCAGGGAAGGGCGTCAAGGCCGTCACCGCACGGGGCGCCGCGTGGACGGAGCCGCCGCTCGCCGCCCTGTGGGAGACGCCGCCGTCCGAACAGGCCGCCCGCGCCCTGCGGTCCACCTCCCGCTATGCGGACCCGGACGGCGGCGGCAGCGACTTGCTCTTCCTGGACGTCGAACTCCTCGGCGCGGTACGGGAGCCGGGCGGAACCTGCCTGCTCGCACGGTGCGAGGGAGACATTTCCGTCCGGCTCACCGTCGCCGACGACGACCCGGCGCTGGCCCACCGCGACAACGTGACACTGCTGGCCGCGGCGCCGGGGACCCGGCTGAGGACCATCGGCCGCCTGGTTCCCGCCCTCCACCCCCGGCTCACCCTCCTCGCGTGCTCGCACCCCACCGGCGACGGCACGGTCGACCTCGGTTTCGATCGGCTGAGCCGCGCCGACCTCCCGGACCCGGCCGCCCCCGCACACCTCGCCCCGTCGCAGCCCGCCGGCCCGCAATCACCCCTGTACCTCTTGGAGCGCAGGGTCGAACAGACGGTTCCGGCCGGCCGAGCCGCTCTCGGCATGGTGGGCGACGTCACCGCCGAGAACCGGCGGCTTCGCCGGGCCGGTCTTCCCACGGCCGCCGCACTCCTCACCGGCCTGTGCACCTCGGCGGCCCAGCGCGATCGCGATCTCTTCGGCCGCCTGCTCCCCGCCGACACCGACGGGTTCGCCGCCTATTGGCTGGCCGCCGCCCGCTACACGGCCTCGGTGGCCGAGTCCCTGTGCTCGGCGGCCTGGAGCCCGACGCGTGAGGGCCCGGCGACGGTGTCGTCCGTTCCGGTCCACGAGACGGCGCAGGGCTGAGACACGGACCGCCCGGGAGCCGCTGACGCCTGCGGGACGGAGCCCGGTGTCCTGCGGCCTCGTCCGGGCGATCGGGAGGTGCCCGCAGCCGGGGGGCCCCGGACGCGTGACGCCGATCGCCACCGCTCCCGGCCGAACTGGGTGGTACGGCCACGGAGCTCCCGGCAGTACCGGCAGTACCGGCAGTACCGGCAGTACCGGCAGTACCGGCAGTACCGGCAGTACCGGCAGTACCGGCAGTACCGGCCGTACCAGTACCTTCCGGACGACGCGAAAGGACATCGGAGTGACAGATCTTCGTCTTGATGGGCCGGTCCTCGAAGGTGCCCGGGTACGGCTCGAACCGCTGGGCACGCAGCACGCCGCTGATCTGGGCGCGGCCGCCGAGGAGGACCGGGATTCGTACGGCTTCACCTGGGTCCCCCGGGCGGGAGACGCCGCCCGGTACATCGACGAGCAGCTCGCGCGGGCCGCCGCAGGAGGGGTGGCGCCTTACGCGCAGGTGTCCGTCGCGACCGGGCGGGCCGTCGGGGCCACCGCGTACCTGGACCCGCGCCTGTGGCCCGGGGAGGACCGGCTGTGCGCCGTCGAAGTGGGCTTCACGTGGCTCGCGGCCTCGGCGCAGGGCACCGGGATCAACTCCGAGGCCAAACTCCTGCTGTTCCAGCACGCTTTCGAGGAGTGGGGCGTGGCACGGGTCGATCTGAAGACGGACGCGCGCAACACCCGCTGCCGTGCCGCGCTGGAAGCGGTGGGGGCCCGGTTCGAAGGGGTCCTGCGCCAGTGGTCCACGTCGTGGGCGCCCGGCGAGGATGGGCTGCTGCGCGACTCGGCGATGTTCTCGGTGATCGCCGCCGACTGGCCGCGGACCCGGACCCGGCTGGAGGGGCGGCTCGGCCGGCTGCCCGCCGACAGTTCGGCGGATTCCGCCGGCCGATCCGCTTCATGAAGGGCAGATGCGGCTGAGCCGAAGGCAGCTGATCACCCGTGGGGCGCCTGGTGTGCGCGTCGCCCCACGGGCAGGCGCCCCGCGGGCAGGCGCACCATCCGCCCGCTTCCCAGCCCGGCCGCGTAGAGGCCGCCCTCGCACGGGGCCTCCACCGAACGGTCCGGCGAGGGGGTTCGCCGATGTCGCCGAGGACTGCGCCCCGGTCGGTCCGCTCTCCGACGGCCGCCTCGAACCGATGGCCGGTGTCTCCCTTCTTTTCGAGATCCGAGGCCGGGTCGTCGCCGTGGAGCCCGGCCGAGCTGCCCTCGCCCTGGCCGGCATCACCTTCGGCAGTACGGCGAGGCCCGCGCGTCCGGGCGGCCCCGGCAAGATCACCAGCCGGTGCCGAACCGGACCATCGGCTCGATCAGCTCCGCTTCCTCGTACGCGAGATGGGACAGCAGCACGTCGGTGAGCAGGTCCACCGCCGCGGCCAGCCCGTCCTGGCGGCCTCCGCCCTCGACGAAGGCGACCAGCTCCCGGTCGAGGCGGTCGATCACCCCCTGTATGGCGTGGTGCTCCTCCGTGAGCCGGTCGAGGACCGGTGCGAGGCCCGGTTCGGAGCGGCGCAGGTGAGGGAAGAGATCCTCGTCCTCGCGCGTGTGGTGCAGGGTGGTCACCCGGCAGTACGACGCGCAGTAGGCGCCCAGAGTCCAGTTGTTCTGACGCAGGCTCAGTTTCTGGATCTCCGAGCGTGCCGCGCCGGGCTCCAGGGTCTCCGCCAGCACCTCCCGCGCCACCTCGCGGAGCCGGTCCAGGTCCGCACGGAGGCCGTCGTGCGCGGCCACGAGGTTGCGCGCGGGCGCCGGGTCGCGGCGCCGCCCCGGGCCGGCGGGCGGTGCGGAGGGACGGGTCGACTCGTCCCACGGCCGCTCGGTGGAGAACCGCTCGGCGGGCGGCGGCGTGGCCCGCACCGCGAGCCGGTCCCCGTCGCCGGAGGGCTCCGTCCGGCGGCCGGCCGGGGGTACGGGTGGGGCGGCGGGCCGCGGACCCGGCCCCGGACCGCCTTCGCGAGCCCGCTCCACCAGCTCCCGGGTGGCCGGAACCACATCCTCGCCGAACATCCGCAGCAGATCCGGGTGGTGGGCCGGGAGCAGGAACGCGCTGGTGCCGTGTTCCAGGGCCAGTGCGGCCAGTTGCTCCGGCCAGGCGGCGGGAGGCCCCTCGGGAAACCCGCCCGGACCCGGCGAGAGGTTGTACAGCCGCCGTACGTCCGCCGGTGCGCGGCCCGCCCGTTCGGCGGCCTCGTCGACGATCCGGTGGCCGGCCCCGAGGCGGGCCGGGGGCACGTGCGGCACGCTGGGCAGCCAGCCGTCGCCCGCCGTCCCGACCAGGTCCAGCATCCGGGGACCGACCGCCCCGATCCAGAGGGAGACGGGGTGCGCCGGAGCGGGGCCGGAGGTGGCCCCGTGGAGCCCGTAGTGCTTGCCGTCCAGGCGGACCTGTCGTCCCGGGGTCCAGAGCGCCCGGATGACCTCGATGGCCTCCCGGGTCGCCCGGACCGCCTCGCCGGGGGTCCGGCGCGGTCCGCCGTCGGCGGCGATGGAATCCCAGTAGGCCCCCGCGCCGAGGCCCAGTTCGACGCGTCCGCCGGTCAGCAGGTCGAGGCTCGCCGCCGTGCGGGCCAGCACGGCGGGCGGACGCAGCGGCAGGTTCGCCACGTTGGGGAAGACCCGCACCCGGGAGGTGGACGCGGCGATGACCGCGAGCACCGCCCAGGCGTCGAGCATGCCCGGCTGATAGGGGTGGTCCGGGACGCTCACCAGATCCAGTCCGGCCAGGTCGGCCGTGCGGGCCAGGGCGACGGCCGAGTTGCCGTCCCCGGCCGAAGGCACCAGTACGGTGCCGAAGAGGAGGTCGTGTCCGTAGTCGGGCATGCCTGTGGGCTCCTGGGATCGTCAGGCGGCGCTGGGGCCGCTGCTCGGGGCGGGGGCGGGTGCCACGGCCTTGCGGCGCAGGGAACCCGGACCCGCCAGGGCGGCCAGGGTGGCTACGCCGAGGGCGATCGCGGACATCACGAACGCCGTGGTGTAGCCGGACTCGACGGGGATCGGCGTGCCCGGGATCGTCTCCGCCGCGACCAGCGACGCCGCGATCTGCGCGCCCAGCGAGCCTCCGACGGTCCGCATGATGGTGTTGATGCCGGTCGCCTGGCCCGTCTGGCTGCGGTCGACGGCGCTGACCACGAGGTTGGCGAGGGCCGCGAAGGCGAACCCGACACCGACACCGAGGACGGCGGAACCCGCGTACATGGCCCACTCGCTGTCGTGCGCCGCCGCGTAGACGACGAACCCGGCCAAGCCGATCAGGCAGGCCAGCACCAGCGGAAGCTTCCAGCCGAAGGCCGCGCCGAGCCGTCCGGCGAGCGGACTCGCGAACAGCATGGTCACCGCCATCGGCACCATGAACAGCCCCGACTCGGTGACCGAGGCGTCGAAGCCGTACCCGGCCCGGGAGGGGGTCTGCGCGAGCAGCGGGACGAGGGTGAAGGCCCCGTACATGCCGAAACCGATGATGAGTGCGGTGATGTGACTGGTCAGGACCGCGGGGCGGCGCAGCAGCTCGATGTCGATGAGCGGCTCGCGCACCTTGGTCTCCACGTACCGGAACACCGCCAGCAGGACGAGCGCGGCGACGAACAGGCCGATGACCCCTACCGAGGCCCAGCCCCACGACTTGCCCTGGCTGATGGCGAGCAGCAGCGCCACGATGCCCGCGCTGAGCAGGAAGACGCCGGGCCAGTCGATGCGGCCGGGGGAGCGGACCGAGGACTCCTGGATGAAGGCGGCCACGGCGGCGATGCCCAGCAGGATCACGATCAGGCCGAGCCAGAAGATCCAGTGCCAGTCCAGCGCGTCCACGATCGGCCCCGGGATCACCAGGCCCACCCCGAAACCGATGCCGAAGGTGGAGGAGATCAGGCCGATGGCCACCGGGACCCGTTCGCGCGGGAACTGGTCGCGCACGATGCCGAAGGCCAGCGGGAAGGCGGCCGAGCCGACGCCCTGGACGGCGCGGGCCGCGATCAGCAGGCCGAGGGAGTCGGACAGGGCGGCGAGCAGGGTACCGAGAGCGAAGACGCTGAGGCTCGCGATCAGCACCCGCTTCTTGCCGAACATGTCGCCGACCCGGCCCAGCAGCGCGGTGGCGACGGAGGCGGACAGGAGGAAGGAGCTGAGCACCCAGGAGACGCCGGTCGTCGAGGCGCCGAATTCCTCCCGGAGGTCGGGCAGCGCCGGTACGACCATCGTCTGCATCAGCGAGAAGGACAGCACCGCCAGCAGCAGGGCGGCGAAGGGGGCGGCAGTGGAACGTGTGGCCGGTAATGGCGCTCGGGCCTCGGCGGGGTCGGTGGGTACATCGGTCATCGAGCGGTCCTCCGGTGTGAGGGCGCCGCCGTACGAGGAACGGGGCGGGAGCGACGAGTTAATTTCACAACGGAATCATTCCATCATGTCTCTCTTACGTCCAGGCACTGTTTTCGCGTACGATGCCGGTATGAGCGAACCCGAGCGGTGCGGACCTGCCGGAACCCTCCCGGAGGGCGCCCGCCCGCAGGGGGACCTGCCAGAGGGGGCGCTCCGCCCGCCCAGCCTGCTGGCCCTGCCCTCGTACCTCGCCAGTCATGTGGCCCGCATCGGGCACGAGTCCCTGGTCGAGGCGGTGGGCCGGTCGGGGCTCCGGCTGCCGCACTTCGCCACGCTCACGGCGCTCGCCGACTTCGGCCCGCTGCCCCAGCACGTCATGGCGGACCGGCTCGGATTCCAGCGCAGCCACCTGGGCGGATACCTCGACACCGTCGAGGAGCGGGGCCTGGTGCGGCGCACCCGGGACCCGGCCGACCGGCGGCGCCAGGTGGTCGAACTCACGGACGAGGGAGCCGCGGAGCAGCGCCGGCTGAGCGCGGTCGCGGAGGCGTCCCAGGACGCCTTCATGGCCTGCCTGGACGCGGACGAGCGCACGACGCTCACCCGGCTGCTGCGGCGGGTCCTCGATGCGGACGACCGCACGGACGGCTGACGGGCCTCGTCGCCCGGGCCCCCGAACGGCCTTGTCGGCTGCGCGTGTTCGGGGTCTGCCGGAATCGGCCCGAGGCGCGGCCCGGCCGCCGGACAACCGGAGCGCGGCCGGGCGCCCCAGGCTCCCTACCTCGCGGTCGGCCCTGCGTCGCGCCGCCGGCGGCGCGCGCGCTCGAACTCGGCGACGTCGGACATCCAGGGGCCGTGCCGGCCGAGTGCGGTGCAGCCGCCGCGGGCGAACGCGGCCACCAGGGTGCGGTACCCGGCCATCCCGTCGACCAGGGCGTACTCGACCCGGTACTCCGGCTCCGACCCGGCCGACCCCTCCCGTACCGTCGTGATCCGGGCGAGGGAGTCCGCGTAGAAGTGGAGCTGTATCCCCTCGCCCATCTCCTCGTCCTCGATGGTGAACACCTCGTTGTCCGCGGCGGAGCGGTCGCCGACGAAATCCCAGAACTCCGCGGTGGCCGTGCGGGAACGATCCGAACGCCACTTCTTCCCGACGCCCTTGTCGTCGGTGAACAGAAGGGCCGTCTTCCTTCCGCTTCCGCCGAAGTCGGCAGCGTCCTCGTCGTCTTCCACGGGTGTGTTCCTGGAGCGGTGCGCGGCCTCCGAGCACATCAGGAAGCTCACGGTACGCACCGCCTCGTCGACGAGCCGTGGGTGCGCACGGCGCACCGCCGCATCGACAGCCTTCGCCATCCGGTCCCAGTCACGCTTGTCCGTGGCGCGCTTTCCCCGTCGCGGATCGAGACCGATCCGCATCCCGGCGCACGCCTGCTCGGCGGTGGCGATCACTCGCATGACCTGGGGCAGCAGGGCGGGTTCGACGGCGCCGGGTGTCCGCTTCGGAATGGTCGAGCCGTGCAGGTACTGGCCCGTGTACCTCAGGACCGCGGTGTCGAGTGGGCCGAGTACTGTTCCGCGCTCGGCGCGACGGCGGTCCGCGTGGTGTTCCTGAACGCGTTTTCCGTCGGCCGACTCGGTCGCCGAACGCATCGCCGCGTGGACCTGGCCGCGCTGGAGCGAGTCGATGTCGGCTCCATGGGCGATGAGCCGGCCCTCGTCCCACCGGATGCGCCGGAAGAGAGCGTCGACGTCCGCGGGCGGGGCGAGGAGGACCGGGTCCAGGAGCGCGACGGCGGCGTCCTCGTCCAGCCGGCCCCGGGTTCCGGTGGCGTCGCACAGCGGAATCACCGCGCTCCAGAGCAGCAGGTGCCTGGCCAGGTCCTCCCGGATCACCGTGAGATGGGCTTCCCCGATCGCGAACGTGAACGTGCGGGGCTCATGGTTGGCGTCGGCCCCGGCACCGAGCATCAGCTTCAGCCCGCCGTTCTCGCGGATCACCTTCGGTATCCAGGCGCTCCCGCGCGCGAAAACGATGTCTCTCATGGAGCCAGTCTTCCCCATGGGGCGAGACCGGCGAGACCTGCCCGGACCAGCCGGCACCGATGGGACCGGCCGCCGTGTCGTGGCCCGTGACCCGTGACCCGTGGCCGGGATCGGCAGGAGGCCGGGCGAGCAGGGCCGAGCCGCCACGCGCGCGAGGAGTCCGGTGGGAAGGAAAACCGTTCGCGCGTCATAACCACCTCCGGACTCCCTCGTTCCCCTCATGGGTGCCGGACGTTCACGGCGCCGACCATCCAGTCGGACAGGGAGTTCATGCGTGAGGCCTCAGGCCACCGACATGTGTCAGATCGCCGAACAGCGTCGGCCGGCCGACCGTCGCGGAACCGGCCAACGCGCTCCGACGGCAGCGCTCGCCGTGCGGACGCAGGCCCCGCTCCCCGTCGGCCGGAGCGAGGACTCCGCCCTGCGCGCCGCGCTCGCCGCCGCGACCGAGGACACGATCATCTACGACCTGGAGGGTATCGGCCGTCAGTACGCCGCCCTGTGCGCCGAACTTCCCGGCATCGCCGTCCGGTTCGCCATGAAGGCATGCCCGGTGGACGAGGTGCTCGACCATCTCGCCCGGCTCGGTTCGGGGTTCGACGCGGCCGGCCCGCAGGAGATCGCCCAGGCCCTGCGCACCGGGGTCGCCCCCGAACTGATCCACTACGGCAACACCGTCAAGTCCGACCGCAACATCGCCGATGCCTACCGGCTGGGCGTGCGCGACTTCGCGACCGACAGCCGGGAGGACGTCGCCGCGATCGCCCGACACGCCCCGGGATCAGCGGTGTTCTGCCGTATCGCGACCACCGGCGACGGCGCGCTGTGGGGCCTGAGCCACAAGTTCGGCTGTTCGCCCGAGGACGCCCTGGCGGTGCTCGTCGCCGCCCGTGACGCCGGACTGGTGCCCTCCGGCCTTTCCGTGCACGTCGGCTCCCAGCAGATGACGGCGGAAGCCTGGAGCGAGGCGACCGAGACACTGGCCGGCACGCTGGAGACGCTCAACCGGCACGGCATCGTCCTGGACCGGATCAACCTCGGCGGAGGGCTGCCCGCCCTCGGCGTCCTCGACCGGTGCGGCCGGCCACTGGAGCCGCCCCTGGACAAGATGTTCGCGGTGATGCGCGACGGTATGGAACGTCTGCGCGCCGTCAACACCGCCCCGCTGGCCTTCCTGCTGGAGCCCGGCCGCCACCTGGTCGCCGATCACGGTGCGATCCGCGCCCACGTCGCCCGGCTCACCTCCCGCCGACGGGCCGACGGTACGCGTGAAAACTGGCTCTACCTCAGTTGCGGCAAGTTCAACGGCCTCTACGAAATGGACCAGTTGCGGTACCGGCTGGAGTTCCCGACCGATCCCCACGGGCAGTTCGTCGACGCCGTGGTGGCCGGTCCGACCTGCGACAGCGACGACGCGTACGCCCAGGAGGGCGGCTTAGTACGGGTCCCGCGCGCCATCGCCTCCGGCGACCCGGTCTGGGTCCACTCCTGCGGCGCGTACGCCGTCGCCTACGCCACCCAGGGGTTCAACGGCTTCGCACCGCTGCCGTACACCTGCGTCGCCGGCTCGGTCCAGGACGGGGAGAGCGGATGACCGGCACCCGGATCAGGCTGCTTCAGGAGGACGACTGGGACGCGCTGGTCGTCCTGGAGGAACGCGCCTACAGGGAGAGCGGCCTGACCGAGGGGCGGGAAGCGCTGCGTTCCCGGCACCGCTCCTCTCCGTCGACCTGCTTCGTCCTGGAGTACGAGGGCGGCTTCGGCGGCTACCTGCTCGCCCTGCCGTACCCGCTCGACCGATGCCCCGACCTGAGCCGGGCGGAGGTGTGCGCGGATCAGGAGAACGTGCGGGAGAGCGGGCGGGGAAGAGGCCGGGTGAGCAACCTGCACCTCCACGACGTGGTGATCGCCGAACGGGCGCGCGGCCGGGGCCTGGCCCGCCGGATGGTGCGGCATCTGGAGGAGACCGGGCGCGTGGGCCACTACCGGACACTCTCCCTGGTGGCCGTGCAGGGTTCGCGCGAGATGTGGACCAGACTGGGCTGCCGCGCCCGGCCCGGGACCGTACTGCCCGCGAGCTACGGCGCCGGGGCGGTCTACATGACGAAGCCGCTGGAAACCGCGACTGCCGCTCCGGCTCAAGCACCGTCCTCCGCGGCGGAAGCGGGCTGACGCGGTCGCCGGAAGGCCGCCGTCCCCGCCCGCTCCGGGGACGGCGGCATGGACGCCCTGTCAGTACCGCCAGCGAACGGCTTCGACGACGTCCGCGTCCGTGCGTCCCGCGAACAATTCCGCCTCCGCCCGCCGGACGGCCAGCACGGCCTCGAACAGCTCGGAGCCGAGTGCCTGCCGGAGGAGGCCGGACTTCTCGAACGCGTCGGTGGCCTCCGGCAGACTCGCCGGAAGGCGCTCGGCATCGCGGAGAGCCGCGGGGTCGCTCCGGGTCTCGGGAGGCAGCGGCATACCGGCGTCGAGCCCGGCGAGTCCGGCCGCCAGCACCCCACCGACGGCGAGGTACGGATTCGCGGCGGCGTCGAAGCACTTGAACTCGGCGTTTGCCTGCCCTGCGGCCGTGCCGGTGATCAGACGCAGGGCCGCCTCGCGGTTCTCCAGGCCCCAGCAGCGGTAGGCACCGGCGAAGTGGGAGGGGACCAGCCGCAGATACGAGGCGGCACCGGGTGCGCCGAGGGCGAGCAGGGCCGGCAGCTCGGCGAGTGCCCCCGCGAAGAAGTGCTCGGCCTCGGGGTGCAGGCCGTGACGGCCGGGGCCGGCGTGTCCGAGGTTCCGGCCCTGTCGCCAGAGACTGAGATGGAGGTGGCCGCCGTTGCCGATCGCACCCTCGGTGAAGACGGGAGCGTACGAGACCCGCAGCCCGTGACGGGCGGAGACGGCCCGGACGGTGTGGCGTACCAGCATCGCGGTGTCGGCCGCCTCGACGGGGCCCTCGGCCGCGACCGAGACCTCGAACTGCCCGGCGGCGTACTCGGGATGGAGCTGAAGTACCGTCAAGTCTTGCGCGGTGAGAGCGCGAAGAACCTCGCGCAGGTAGTCGGAGTGCTCGATGAAGCGGGTCATGCCGTACCCGGGCGCGGACGTCGCGGGGGCTCCGGCGGCGTCGGCCACCACCCACTCGATCTCGATCCCGGCCCGCACCGACAGCCCGCGCCGCTCGACGGCCTCGGTGGCCCGGCGGGCGAAGCCCCGCTGGCAGCCGGGGTGCGGAGTACCGTCCTGGGTGTAACGGTCTGCCGGAGCCCAGGCCCAGCCGGGCTGGGCGGCGAGCGGGGTGAGCCGGTCCAGGTCGGGGACGAGCCGCAGGTCGCCCGTCGGGCCGGTACTCGAAGCCGCGGTGGTGAAGGAGTCGTCCACCAGGGAGACGTCGAAACAGGGGACGGCGCCGACGCCGTGCTCGGCGGCGTGCCGGAGTTGGGCGAGCGGGACGGACTTCACGCGGGTGAGCCCGGCGTTGTCGACCCATCCGAACACCACCCCGTCGATTCCGTCGGCGGCGAGCTGGACTTCGGCCGCACGGGCCTGAGCGGCCCGCTCAGCCGGTGAGTACGTGGTGGTCATGCCGTCCATGCTGGCGTTCGCGGCAGCGGAATCGCCAGCGGGCGCCGTTGAGTTCACTCGTCCGTGAATGACCGGAGCCGCGACGTGACTCGCTGCCCGGTGCTGACAGGGTTGCGCCAACCCCCGTCAGCCTCGTGGGTGTTGTGGAGTCGGATCGGTCAGGCGTGCCGGAGACAGAGGGATCCCCACTGGAAGCCCGCACCGATACCGGACAGCACGTAGGTGTCTCCCGGGAGCAGGGAACCTTCGGCGACGGCCGTGTGGAGTGCGGTGAACACCCCGGCCGACCCGGTGTTGCCCAGCCGGTCGATGGTGACCGGGGCGCGCTCGCGCGGTACCCCCAGGGCCGCCGTGGTCTCGTTGAGGATGTTCAGGTTGGCCTGGTGCAGGAAGAAGTGCCGCACCTGGTCGATCGGGACGCCGGCGTGTTCGACGGCGCTGATGATGCTCTCGGGCAAACGTGTGGTCGCCGCGTTCCACACGGCGCGGCCGTCCATGGCCAGATAGTGGTCTCCGGCGGTGACGGTGGCGGTGCTGGCGGGCATCCGGGAGCCGCCCGCCGGGATCTGGACGTCGTAGGAGAGCTGGGAGCCCAGGCTGTAGGAGAGGAGACCCGAACCGCGGCTGTCGGTGCGGGTGAGGACGACGGCCGCCGCGGCGTCGCCGAAGAAGACACCGGTGGTGCGGTCGGTGGGATCGGTGACCCTGGAGGCACAGTCGGCCGCGAGCAGCAGGATGGTGGTGATGGAGGGATTCTGCAGGAGGTGGGCGGCGATCAGCATGGCCTGGACGCCGGAGGCGCAGGCGGCTGTCGTGACGTCCAGGGAGAGGGCGCGGTGGGCGCCGAGGGCGTCCTTCACGATGAGCGCGGTCGACAGGAGCGGCTGGTCCCAGGTGTAGGTGGCGACGATGACCGCGTCCAGCCGGCCGGGCTCGACTCCGGCGGCTTCCAGCGCCGGACGGGCGGCGGCGACACACATGTCGGAGGTGGCCAGGTGCGGTGCCAGACGACGGCGTTCGCGGATACCGGTGCGGCTGGTGATCCACTCGTCGCTGGTGTCCAGGGAGCGGACGAGTTCCTGATTGGTGACGACCGTCGGCGGCAGGTGGATCCCCGTCCCGGTGATGGCGAACGGTACGGACAGGCCCGCGCCGGTCTGGTGGACCAGGGGCTGCTCCAGGGCGACGGTCATGTCACGGCGCTCCGCCCGGGGGACGTCGGTACTCCTCGAAGAATTCCCATATTCCGCATCTCTCCATGGGTAGGCAATTGACCCGTTGTCGGGGGGCGTCGTAATCGCAGCCGCCGCATCATCTCACGGGAAGCAGGTCTTAAAATCACGCTTTAATTCGATAGTGTGATGAATTGAGTAATCTCTTGACGGTTCATTGCTGAGAGTTCTTCGCGTGGTCCGCGAGAGAATGGGCGGGTAACCCGCCGTCGACCGAGCCGCGTCCTGTTTGCCGGCGTCGGCGTAAGGGCTGTCCCGTAATCCGTGGTGGATCAGTGCGCGGCGTCGGATGCGGTGCATCGCAAGGCGGAGGAGCGTCCGCATACTGGATGTATGTGGACGTTCCGGCAACGCGGCGAGGTGCCGTAGCTGTCGTCGCGCACCCACCAGGGATTGCGGGACAGCCCTCAGGTATCGGCACCGGGCATCCGCCAGGGATTGACGACCGTACGGACACGAACACCGGATTCAGGACGACCTCTGCCCCGGGAGGGAGGCGCGCAGGGACGGCACGGAGGCGAGCAGCGTGCGGGTGTAGGGGTGGCTCGGTGCACGCAGGATCGTCCCGGTGGGGGCGATCTCGACGATCCGGCCGTGCCGCATGACCGCCACGACGTCCGAGACGTGGCAGACCGCGGGCAGGTTGTGGCCGATGAAGAGCATGGAGAGCCCGAGCCGGCGCTGGAGCTCCCGCACCGTGTTGAGGACGGAGGCCTGCACCGAGACGTCGAGCGCCGAGGTGACCTCGTCGGCGATCAGCAGGCCGGGCTCTACGGACAGGGAGCGGGCCAGGGCGACCCGCTGGCGCTGGCCGCCGGACAACTGGCGCGGCAGGCGATCGGCGAGCCCGGGATCCAGCCCGACCAGGCCGAGCAGCTCGGTGACGCGCTCGGCGCGAGCGGCCCGGTCGAGCCGGCGGAAGACCGTCGCGGCCTCGACGAGGGTCTGACGAGCCGTCATCCGCGGGTCGAGCGCGGTGTCCGGGTCCTGGCGGACGATCTGAACCAGGCGGCCGAGCCGCCGCCGGTCGTGGACGGTCCGGGTGCGGACCTCGCGGCCGTCGACCAGAACGCGGCCACTGTGCACGGGAACGAGACCGACGATCGCGCCGGCCAGGCTGGACTTCCCGGAGCCGGATTCCCCCACGAGACCGAGGGTGGTGCCGGAAGGGATC